>NZ_SPKP01000053.1:0-7650 GCF_023127835.1 Pseudomonas sp. B329
ATGTGTCAACCATGTCCCCGCACATGTGTCCACCATGTGTCCGGTCTATACAGGCTCTTTTCCAAAGTGACCCGCTGTAAAAGCGGAACCAACAGTGGCCGTGACCTAAATAACGGATATGTACTCGGTCTGATCCAGCATCCCGGTCGACCCTGAAGCCGCCATCGGGAGCAAGCCCCCTCCCACATTTACCGCCCCCACATCCGAATCACGGGGCATCAGTGCAATGACGCCCGGGTAATCAGATAGCTCACCAACTGCGGCTCATCCTCCAGTTCAATCATCTGCACCGGACGCGGCAGGTTATCCAACACGGTGCGCCAGAATGCCTGGGATACCTCGTCCTGATCATAGAAACGCACCAGCCAATTGGCCGCGCCGCTGCACAGCACCTGGCTGGCGATGGCACGGCCGATGCCCTTGCGGCGATAGCGCTTGAGAATGAACAGGTCGGCCAGCTCCAACGCGTCGATGCCCGGCAGTTCGCTGCCTTCAATCAACAGGAAACCAGCGATATAGCCATCGACCAGCAACAGGTTGGCGCTCCACTGCGGGTCTTGCCAATAGCGGGCCAGGTGTTCGTCATGGATATAGAAACGGCCATCGGCCTCGACATCTTCCTGTTCCCAATCGGAAGACTCGTAGGCGTAGTACTGGTATAGATTGCGAATCAGCTCGGCGTCTTCAGGGCCGGTCTGGATCAATTCAACGGTGGTTTCAGGCATGGGGCTCTCGGTGGAAAAACGCAGGGCGCCATTGTTCACAAAAGTGCCTGCCACGCCAATGGCTTGTCGAATCCTTTCTATTGGCTGAACCGAATGCAAATAGCGGTTGCCCTGGCCAAATTCCTGAAACATTTAGAATAAACTTCGCCGGTTTCCACCTTTCGCTCAAGGACACGTATTGTGACCAACGTCTGTACCGCCGGCCTGGATGTGGGCTTTGCCTCCCTGGGTTACCTGCAAATTTTCATCCTGGGGGTAATCCAGGGCATCACCGAATTGCTGCCGGTGTCGTCCACCGCCCATATGCGCGTGGTGCCCGCCCTGCTCGGCTGGCAAGACCCGGGCTCGGCGTTTTCGGCGGCCATGCAATTGGCCGCGCTGGCGGCAGTGGTCAGTTACTTCTGGCGGGATGTGCGCCAGGTCACCACCGGCAGTATCAGTGCGGTGCGCCGGGGCGACTATAACGATCGGTGGTTCAAACTGGCGGTGGCGATCGTGCTGGCGACTATCCCGATTGGCATTGCCGGGTTGGCGCTGTCTTCGACCCTGAATGCATGCAACTCGCCATTGCGCGGGCTGATGGTGATCGGCATTTCCTGCGTGGTGATGGCGGTGTTGCTGGCACTGGCCGAAGTGCGCGCCCGCCATACCCGCGACGTAAGCCAAATGCGCTTGCGCGATGCGCTGATCGTGGGGGTGGCGCAGATCGGCGCGTTGATTCCTGGGGTGTCGCGTTCGGGCTCCACGCTGACCGCAGCGCTGTTCCTGAATTTCAAACGTGAGGAAGCGGCGCGCTTTTCTTTCCTGCTGGGCCTGCCGGCCATTGCCCTGGCCGGTTTGAAAGAACTGTGGGTGCTGCTGCGCGCCGACCTCCCTGCCCACGCCTGGCCGCACTTGATCTTCGGCCTGGTGGTGGCGAGCATCTCGGCGTTCTTTGCGATCTGGGGCCTGATGAAGTTCCTGGAGCGCTTCTCCACCTGGCCGTTCGTGATCTACCGTGCGCTGCTGGGGATCTTCCTGATTGTGGCGGTCAGCAGCGGGTTGTTGAGTTAAGCCGCCGGTTCGCGGTCGGCCAGCGCTTCGAGCAGGTCGGCCGAGGGCACGAAAAACAGGCCGCCAGTCACGGCGGTACTGAAGTCGAGCAAGCGGTCATAGTTGCCGACCGGGCGGCCAACGAACATGTTTTCCAGCATCTGCTCCAGAGGCTGCGGCGAGCGTGCGTAGCCGATGAAATAGGTGCCGAACTCGCCGGCACCGGGGCGGCCGAAGGGCATGTTGTCGCGCAGGATCTTCACTTCCTCACCGTTCTCGTCAGTGATGACGGTCAAGGCGCTGTGGGAGTTGCTCGGCTTGGTTTCTTCGTCCAGTTCGATATCTGCCAGTTTGGTGCGCCCGATTACCTTCTCCTGGGCTTCTACCGTCAAGCCGTTCCAGGCGCTCATGTTGTGCAGGTATTTCTGCACCACTACGTAGCTGCCGCCCTCGAACTGAGGGTCTTCGTCACCGACCAGGGTGAATCTTTCGGCCTTGCGCCCTACCGGGTTTTCGGTGCCGTCGACAAAACCGATGATGCTGCGCATATCGAAATAGCGGAAACCCTGGACCTCATCCACCACCTTGACGCTATCGCCCAAGGCAGCCATCAATTGGGTCGCCAGCTCGAAACACAGGTCCATCTGCTCGGCGCGGATATGCAGGAGGATATCGCCCGGGGTCGACACCGCCTTGCGCCCTTCTACACCGAATTCGCGGAACGGATGCAGCGACGCCGGGCGAGGCGCGCCGAACAGCCGGTCCCACGCATCCGAGCCAAACCCGCAGACGCAGGTCAGGTTGCCCGACGGCACGCGCTTGCCCACCGAACGCACAAGGCCTGCGATGTCGGCGCACCAGCCACGCACGTTTTCAACTGCATCGGGGGCCAGGGTGGCGACCATGAAAATCGCGCTGCTGGTGATCGGGTGGCACACGGACTGCGGTTCGAGAGGTGGCTGGACAGGGCAGGTTTTCATCAGGCAGATCCATAGGCTAAGGTCGGTTTGAACCGACGCAGGTTAGCAGATCAGCCGTGACAACTGGCCCACACCTGGCGAATCAGCGCCTTCATCTTGAGCGCCTCGGCCCAGCGATCAGTGAGTTCTCGCCCCATTGCATCGGTGATCGCATAGGGTGGCGGGCCCAGTTCGCAGGTGAAGGGCAGGCTCTGGGGCGCGTCGGCACGGGTCAGCCAGTCGTCGATCCCATAGCGCCACCAGCCGGTAAAGCGCTCGACCCAAGGCTGGTGCTGAGGAAAATCCAGGCCAACCTGCACCTGCTCACTGCTGGCGACGCGGCCATGAAAGCCCCAGCTATGGCGCAGGATCGTGCGTATCTGCTCGTCGTCTTCCAAGGCTCCGGGTTCTGGCAACTCGCGGCCGACGACGTAGTGGGACAGGTCCGCGAGCAGTTTCAGGTCGGGCATTTGCGCCAGCAGGTCGAGGGTGAACAACAGGTCGTTGGTCAGTCGATAACGGTGGGTTTCCAGCAGGATCGGGAAGTCCACCTGTTCGGCCAGGCGCTGCCAGCCTTCGATCAGCCTGACCGCCTCGGCCTGGGTACGCGGGCGCACATCGGCTTGCAGGGTGAGGTGGTGACAACCGTAGCGGCCGATCACTTCCAATGCCCTGGCCAGATCATCCACCGATTGCGGGAACAGTTGACCTTCGATCTGCAAGCCTCTGGCCGTGGCGGCAGCGTACAAGCGCGAGACTGCGGCCGGCGTCCAGTAATGGTCGGTGATGCCGTCAAAACCGGCGGCGACGATGCGGTCCAGTTGCGCTTCTTGGCTGCCGGGCTCGGTTTGCATGGCCCATAGTGATTGGAATACCAGGAGTTGGTGCATCTCAACCTCGCAGCAGGTGTTTGAGGGACGTATCGGCATCTGCCAGGCTCGCCACGTCAAGCGCAATGCTTGCAGTGATCAAGCGCTCGCACAGCTTGATGTCCCTGGCGGCGCGGTTGCCCGGAGCCCAGCCGAAAGCGCCTTGCAATCGGGCGTTGGTGTCTAGGCAAAACAGCAGCAGGCCACCGTCGGGCAACGCACGGCTGACCGACCGCGCAGTCATCGCCCCGACGGAATGCAAACCCCAGTCGAATTGGTCGGACCAGAAACCCGGGACCCTCTCGAACGGCAGTTCTTTGCCCAACAGATTCAACGCAGCGTGACGCCCCTGGGCCTCGGCGTTGCGCCAGGTTTCCTGACGCTGATAGACGCCGCCGAGACGAAACTCACAGACATCCCCCGCCGCGTAAATATCCGGTGCGCTGGTACGCAGGCACGCGTCGACCCGAATGCCCTGCCCTACTTCCAGCCCGCCCGCCGCTGCCAGCTCAATGTTGGGCTGCATACCAATACCGACCGCCACCAGGTCACAGGGCACCCGTTGCCCATCGACCAGTTGCACGGCGTCGGCGTGGACGCACTCCAGGGCAACGTTCAAGTGCACGTCCACACCCTGCTGACGATGCAGCGCCAACAGCGCTTCACTGATCATTGGCGGCAGCGCCCGGGCAGCCAGCCGCGGCCCCGCTTCCAGCACCGTGACCTCGCAGCCCAGGCCCCGCGCCGTAGCGGCCACCTCCAGGCCGATAAAGCCCCCGCCGACCACCACCAACCTGGCGCCTGGCTTTAATTCATTGCGCAAGGCCAACGCTTCATCATGGGTGCGCAGGTAGAACACGTTGGCCTGCTCCTGGGGCAAGCGTCGCGCCCGGCCTCCGGTGGCCAGCAGCAGGCCGGCATAGGTCAACCATTGGCCGTCAGCCAGTTGCAGCCGATGATGCTGCGGCTCCAAACGGCTGGCGGGGTTGCCGGCGATATGCTCAATGCCAAGCGCAGCCAACCGTGCACTGTCGCACAGGCTGCATTCCGCCAGGTCCGTCGAGCCTTGCAGCACGCCTTTGGACAACGGTGGGCGTTCGTAGGGCAAGTGCGCTTCATCGCCGATCAGGATCAGGCGCCCGCTGTAACCTTCTTCACGCAAGGTCAGTGCCGCACGTCCACCGGCATGACCAGCGCCGACGATGATCAGGGTCTGGTTCATCATCCGGCCGTGACAGCGAGCAGTACCCGCCCCGCTTCGACCCGCACCGGGTAGGTCTTGAGGTTGACGCACACCGGCGCGCCCAGGGCTTGGCCGGAACGGTAATCGAAGCGCCCGTTGTGCTTGGGGCACTCGATCACATGGTCCATCACCAGGCCGTCCGCCAGGTGGATTTTCTCGTGGGTGCACAGGCCGGCGGTGGCGAAAAATTCATCCTCGGCCGAGCGGTACACCGCGTAGGTGTGAATACCGTGGTCGAAGCGCAGCACGTCTTCTGCTTCTATTTCGCCCACGGCGCAGACGTCGATCCATTGATCGTTCATGCATTTATCTCCAATGACTGGCTTTTACTGTGTGGCGAGCAAGCTCCCTCGCCACGGGTCGGGCGTTGGACGAAATAGCTAGGGTCGCTGCGCTGGCGCCAAATAGTCGGAATGATTTCCTGGTAGGCCTCCCACAGGTTGGCATACGGCGGCGGGCAGTCGCTGCGGATCTCTTCGTGCAGTTGACTGAGCGCGTGGTAAGGCACCATCGGGTACATGTGGTGTTCGAGGTGGTAGTTCATGTTCATGTAGATAAAGCGCAGCACCCGGTTCATGTAGATGGTGCGGCAGTTACTGCGATGGTCGAGCACATCTTCGGCCAGGCCCACATGCTGGCTGAGGCCGAACAGGTAGCCGAGCCAGGCACCATAGAGACTGGGCAAGCCCACCAGCATCAGCGGTAGCCAGCTGTGCAGGTACAACGCGGCGCCGATGATCAGCGCATAAATCCCAATCCATATACGTGCGGCACGGAATACCTTGGGCCATTCGGATTCAGGGATGAAGTCTTGCTCCTGGGCACTCATGCGCCCGAGCGCATGGCGGGCTACGCCGCTGAAGGTCTTCCAGGCCAGGGGCAGGTTGAACAGGCTGAGGGCCATCATCCACAGGCTCGGCGGGCGCGGCTCGACGATCTCCGGGTCGCGGCCGACGACGATGGTGTCGGTGTGATGACGGGCATGGCTCCAGCGCCACACGTGAGGTTCGAACAGGCACATGAAGCTCGCCACCTGGTACAACGCATCGTTCATCCAGCGGGTCTTGAACGCAGTGCCGTGGCCGGTTTCGTGCCAGCGCGGGTTGGACGCCGTTCCGTAGAGCACACCATAGGCGAGAAAAAACGGTACGCAGGCCCAGGAGCCCCAGAACCAATAGCCGCCAAAGCCTGTGGCCAACAGCGTCGCAGCCCAGATGGCCGTGTCGAGCAAGGCCGGGCCATCGCGGCGTTGCATCAGTTCTTTCATGCGTTTGCGCGAGATGGGTGACTGGTACCAGTTGGCCGAGACCAGACCCTTTTCGGCGGCACGGGCCGCTTCGGGCCCGGTGAGGCTGTAGTCGCGCCGGGCGCGGTAAGCGGTGTGTTCAGGCATTGTTATTGTTCTCCGCAAGCGTAGGGTTTCAGGTGCTTTGCGGAACCAACCATAGAGCGCAGCCAAATCACCCTCAAGGCCTTGAATCCATTCCCTATCAAGCTATCATCCAGGCCCAGCGGGGCTTGATAGTTTTCTATCAAGACGCTCAAGGGGCCTGCCATGCACAACAATAAACGCCCAACCATCGCCACCGTTGCCGCCCATGCGGGGCTCAGCGTAGCCACCGTCGACCGCGTGTTGAACGCCCGCGCTCCGGTCAACCCCGGCACGGCCGAACAGGTGTTCCAGGCTGCCGAAGCGGTGGGCTATTTTGCTGCGCGCCTGATCGGCCAGCGCATCCGCGAACGGCGGCCCACCTACCGTTTCGGCGTGCTGTTGCTGGGCACCGCCCAGGCCTTCTATGCCAACCTCGCCCAGTCAATAAGCGATGCAGCGCAGCATCACGCCACCGCCAACCTGAGCTGCCAGTTCGACTACATCAACGACCGTTCACCGAATGCCATCGTCGCGCAGATCGAGCAACTGGCGGTGCAGTGCGACGCCCTGGCGGTGGTCAGCTTCGCCCATCCGCTGATCAACGCCTGCCTGGCGCAGATTCGTGAAGCCGGCGTACCAGTGGTTGCGCTGCTGTCGGATATCCATGAGCAGGCCCTCGAACCCTATGTGGGCCAGGACAACCACGTGGTCGGGCGCACCATGGGCTGGCTGCTGGCGCACACCTGCGGCGCACGCAAAGGCAGCGTGGGCATCCTGTTGGGCGGCCATCGTTTTCTCGGGCATCAAGCACGGGTCGAAGGCTTGCACAGCTACCTGGCCGAACACGCGCCGGGGCTCAAGCCATTGGAGCCGCTGATCAACCTGGACAACTGCGACATCACCGAGGAAGCCACCCTGGACCTGCTCAGCCGCCATACCGATTTGCGTGGATTATGCGTGGTAGGCGGTGGTGGCGACGGCGTGATCAACGCCCTGGCCCAACTGCCCAAGCGCCCGGCGCTGTGCTGCATTCTGCAGGAGTCGACCGAACTGTCACGCCAGGCGTTGAGCCGCGGCTTGATCGATGTGGTAATGGACTCGCAGCCGCGGCAGACGGCGGCGGCGCTGGTGCAACTGCTGGTGCAGTTGCTGAATGACGAAGGCTTCGATCCTGTGCGGCATCGGGTGCATATACCACCGCAGATAGTGACCCCGGAAAACATGGGCACCTGAGACAAAAAGAACACAATGTGGGAGGGGCGGTGCAACGATTCGACCTCGATGGCAATGAACCCGTCAAAAATTCAGAGGCTGAAACACCGCTATCGCGGAATGGGTATCTACGCAACTTTGTAGCTGCCGACCGTAACCACGATGCGAAGCGAGCCGCTCTTGATCTTGATCTCAGGCGCCCCGTTAAACCACGCTGGCCGGAATTCGACAGGGATTT
>NZ_SPKP01000053.1:7693-19080 GCF_023127835.1 Pseudomonas sp. B329
TCTGTCGGATTACGGGCACACCGAGCCTAAGCGAGGTGCCGAGTGGTGGGGCGAGGACCTTTTGCTTACTTTTGGCTGGGCCGGCATTCCGGTCCTTCCAAAAGTGAGCCGCTGTAAGAGCGGAACCCTAAGTAGCCGTTACCGCAGGAATGGATATGTACTCGGTCTGATCCAACATCCTGATCGGCTGTCAGGCCGCCATCGGGGGCAAGCCCCCTCCCACATTTAATCTGCACACGGGCAATCATTCACCGCCCGCGAAAATCCCCTGCATCCAAGCCAAACCGACCCATCTTGTTGTACAGCCCACCCCGCGACACGTTGAGTTGCCGGGCCGCCAGGCGGATATTGCCGCCCGTGTTTTTCAGCGCGGCGACGATGGCGTGCAGTTCATGACTGCTCAGATCCTGCGCGGGCTGGGGCTGGTAAAGGCGCAGCGTCGCCCGTTGCTGGGTTTCCAGCGGCAAGTCAGCCGGTTGGATCAACTCCCCCATCGCCAGGTTGGTCGCCCGCTCGATGGCGTTTTCCAATTCACGCACATTGCCCGGCCAGCCATGGGCTGACAGCAGCGCCAGCGCCTCCGGCGAGAAACCCTGCACTGGCTTACGCAACGAACGCGCACAGCGCTGCAGGAAATGCCGTGCCAACAGCGGGATATCCTCGCGGCGCATACGCAACGGCGGCACGGTGAGGTTCAACACATTGAGGCGGTAGTAAAGATCCTCACGAAACGCACCTTCGGCCACTGCCTGGCTCAAGTTGCGATGGGTGGCGGCGATGATGCGCACGTCCACTGGCCGCGAATTTTTCGCGCCCACGCGCGTCACTTCCCCCTCCTGCAACACCCGCAACAGGCTGACCTGGGCATCGAAGGACATGTCGCCAATTTCATCCAGGAAGATGGTGCCGCCATCGGCCAATTCAAACTTGCCCGCCGACCCACCTCGCGCCGAGCCGGTGAACGCGCCTTCGACATGCCCAAACAGTTCGCTCTGCACCAAGTCCCGGGGGATGGCGCCGCAGTTGACCGCCACGAACGGGCCGTTGCAACGCTCGCTGGCGTTATGAATGGCCTGGGCAAACAGCTCCTTGCCGGTGCCGCTTTCGCCGAGGATCAAAGTGGTGGCGTCGCCGCGACTGGCAATGCGCCCCAGGTGCAGCGCGTCCTGGATCGCCCGTGAGGTGCCCTGGATGGTGTCGAAGGTATAGCGCGCCTGGGTACCGATAAGGCGCCGGGTGATTTCGCGGATGCGGCGGTTTTCGCGCACCGACACGATCACCCCGCCCTGCTCCAGCGGGCATACCGAGACCAGGCAGGCGAGTTGACTGCGGTCGTGCAACTCGAAGGTGCAGTCGAGGTCGCGCACCGGCTCACCCAGCACGTCGCTCAACTCACTGCGCCCCAGGCGCTGGAACGAACTGCCGATCAGCTCCAGCCCCACCCCGAACAACTGCCGCGCATAACGGTTGAGTGCCTTGATGCAGCCGCGCTCATCCAGTACCACCAAGCCTTCGTTCAGCACTTCGAGCACCGCTTGTTGTTCTTCCAGCAACACCTGCAGCGCCATCTGCCGCGACACCGCTTCGGCTGCCGCCTGGACGGTGCCCAGGGTATGGAAATGAAACCAGCCGGGCTCGGCGGTCAGCGTGAGCATGGCCAATGTCAGGCCCTGGGCATCCTTGATCGGCGCAGCGGCGCAGTGCATGCGGCGCTGGCGCAGGGCGCCGGCGAAGTTCTCCTCGGCCAACACGTACATCAGGCGATCTTCGGCCAGCGCCAGCCCGGTGCAGTTGGTGCCCTGTACCGATTCCAACAGGCGACTGCCCACCGGGGTGATATCCAGCCCACAGAAATACAGGGTGGTGCCCTCGGCATCGGTAAGGTTGATATGGCCGCGAGGGTTATAGGCCAGCAAGCCGTGCATGACTTGCGCGGCGACGGCGATCAGTACGCGGTGATTGGCCAGGGTTGCCGCCAGCGTTTGGGCGGCAACGAAACGGTAGTGGCTGTGACCGGGATCGATCCTTGCCTCGAGACTGCGCCGCCACGAATCCCAGATGACCTGGCGCACCTCGGCCGGGCGTTCGACCTGGCCGGACAGACACGCTCGCCAGCCCTGCTCCAACGCAGCGACGGGTCCGTCATTCAGCGCATCAGGTCCAAGGGCCGTGAGGTATTCGAGGTCTTGCACGCTGAATGTGAGGCTCATCAAGGCATCCATGTTCATATTTTTGACATGTCAGTATAGACATGTCATCTGAATGAACACATTTTGTTTACTGATTTTAATAACCTATTAAAAATCAGTTAGTTATGATTTGGCACACCCCTTGCTCTTACCTCTATGCCAGCCAGGACTGTCCTGCGGGCCAACAATAAAAAGGGGTCACTTCATGAGTACACAGAATATCCGCCTGGGCTTGATCGGTGCCGGTCGCATGGGCAGCTTCCACGGCCTTACGGCGGCCCGCCACATCCCCGGCGCCTGCCTTGCCGCCATCGCCGACCCCACTCCAGGCCAGGCCGCACGCCTGGCAGCAGAGCTGGGGGTGGACAAGGTCTACACCGACCCACAACAGCTGTTGAACGACCCCGATATCGACGCAGTGCTTATCGCTTCCCCCGCCCGTAGCCACGCCGACCTGGTGATCAGCGCCGCCCGTGCCGGCAAGGGCATCTTCTGCGAAAAACCCATGGCCATCACCCTGGACGAAGCCGATCGCGCCATCGCCGCTGCCGCCGACGCCCGCGTGCCGTTGCAGGTCGGTTTCAATCGGCGTTTCGCCAAGAGCTTCCGTACCGCGCACCTCGATGTCGCCGCCGGCCGCATCGGTACGCCGCAGTTGCTGCGCTCGCTGACCCGCGACCCGGCACTGAACAACCCTGCCAACTCGCCGCAATGGGTGATCTTCCTGGAAACCCTGATCCACGACTTCGACACCCTGCGCTACCTCAACCCCGGCGCCGAAGCGGTGCAGGTGCATGTGATGGCCGACGCGCTGATCGCACCGGCGTACAAAAGCCAGGGTTTACTGGACACCGCCGTGGTCACGATCCGCTTCGACAACGGCGCCATCGCCACCGCCGAGGCTAACTTCCAGGCGGTGTATGGCTATGATGTGCGCGGTGAAGTGTTCGGCAGCCAAGGCATGCTGAGCATGGGCAGCCTCAATGACTGCGACCTGGTGCGCTACCTGGCCCAGGGCATCCAGGCCGACACCCAGCGGATGGACACCGACTTGCTGCGCGACGCCTATATCGCCGAGCTCAACCACTTCGTCGACTGCCTGGGCAGCGGCGCCAAGCCCTTGGCCAGCGGTGAGGACGCGCGCGCAGCCCTGGCAATTGCCCGCGCTTGCATTGAGTCGTACGAGACCGGCAAGGCCGTGGCCGTGCAAGGGGCGCGCCCATGATGCCGTTCACATTGGCCGTCAGCGCCGAGATGGTGTTTCTCGACCTGCCCTTCATCGAACGGGTCAAACGTATCCACGCCCTGGGGTTCAGCGCCGAAATCTGGAGCTGGACCGACAAGGACATCGACGCCCTGGCCGCGACCGGCGCGGACTTCACCTCGATGACCGGCTACATCAGCGGCACCCTCACCGACCCCGAAGGCAGTCGCCAACTGCTCGACAGCGCCCGCGAATCCCTGGGCATCGCAGAGCGCCTCAATTGTCCCAGCCTCAACCTGCACGGCACCGGCCTGGGCGCCGGCGGCCTGCCGGTGCAGCCGGTCAACCAGGCCACCGGCCGCATGTGGCTGAGCGCCTGCAAGACCCTGGAAAAAATCGCGCGCCTGGGGGAAGACGCCAGCCGTGTGTTCCTGCTGGAAAACCTCAACACCGCCGTCGATCACCCCGGTACGCCGTTTGCGCGTGCCGACGACACCCTGGCCCTGATCGAAGCCGTGGGCAGCCCGCATCTGAAGATGAACCTGGACCTGTACCACGCGCAGATCGGCGAAGGAAACCTGATCGAATTGATCCAGCGCGCCGGCAGCGCCATTGGTGAAATCCAGGTGGCCGACGTGCCCGGGCGCAAGGAACCCGGCACCGGCGAAATCCACTACCCGGCCATTGCCCGTGCGCTGCACGCCATGGGCTACACCGGCGTAATCGGCCTGGAGGGCTGGGCCAGCGGCACCAGCGAAGTGGCCCTGGAGCGCTTCCGCCAGGCATTCACCCTATAACAATAAAAGGAACACACTTATGCATCGTTATTCATTGCTAGTGGCCGCGCTGCTGTTGCTGTTCAGCCAATGGACCTTCGCCGCCTATCGCATCGGCGTGAGCATTGCCCGGGTTGACGATAACTTCATGACCTATGTGCGTAGCGGCCTGGAGGCGGCAGCGAAACAGCAGGACGTGCAGATCCAGTTCGAAGACGCCCAGGGCGATGTGGTGCGCCAGCTCAATCAAGTAGAGGGGTTTCTCAACCAGAAAGTCGACGCGGTGATCGTGCTGCCGGTCGACACCGCCGCCACTGCCAATATCACCCGCGCCGCCGTGGCGGCCAAGACGCCACTGGTGTACGTCAACCGTCACCCGGATGAACGCACACTGCCCAAGGGCGTAGTCACGGTAGCCTCCAACGACATCGAGGCCGGACAACTGCAGATGCGCTACCTTGCACAAAAACTCGGCGGCCAGGGCAATGTAGCGATCATCATGGGCGACCTTGCACAGAATGCCACCCACGATCGCACCGAGGGCGCCAGGCAGGTGCTCAAGGACTTTCCCGGTATCAAGATCGTTGAACAGCAAAGCGCCGAATGGCAACGCAACAAGGGCATGGACCTGACCAGCAACTGGCTGCTGGCAGGTACGCAGTTTGATGCGATCGTGGCCAACAACGATGAAATGGCAATTGGCGCAGCCATGGCATTGCAGCAAGCGGGCAAGGCCAAGGGCGAGATTGTGATCGTCGGCATCGACGGCTTGCCCGACGGCCTGGCGGCCATCAAGCGTGGGCTGCTTGCTGCGTCAGTGTTCCAGGACCCCAAGGCCCAGGCGACCCAGGCGGTTCGAGCGGCGATCAAGATGATCAAGGGCGAACCGATTGAAGCCGAAGTGTGGGTGCCGTTTGAACTGATCACGCCTGAGCAGGTGGCGGTGTTCGAACAGCGCTACAAATAAACCGAAGACAAGGAGAGCCAGTGTGGGAGGGAGCAAGCCCCCTCTCACACTGGCTCTGAATCAGTCCAGGTCACTCGCGTCATGCCGTTCGGGCAACTGCTCCTCACCCGACACCCTGTTCACCCGTCGCCCGCGCTGCACCGCCGGCCGTGCGTCAATCGCGTCGGCCCAGCGCTGCACGTGCGTGTACTCATGCACCGAGAGAAACTCCGCCGAGTCGCCATACAAGCGGCCCTTGACCAGCCCGCCGTACCAGGGCCAGATGGCGATATCGGCAATGGTGTACTCATCGCCGGCGATGTACTCGCTCACCGCCAGGCGCTTGTCCAGCACGTCCAGTTGGCGCTTGGCTTCCATGGCAAAGCGGTTGATCGGGTACTCCATCTTGCTCGGCGCATAGGCATAGAAATGTCCGAAACCTCCGCCCAGGTAAGGCGCGCTGCCCATCTGCCAGAACAACCACGACAGGCATTCAGCCCGGGCCGCAGGCTCGCTGGGCAAGAACGCGCCGAATTTCTCGGCCAGGTACTGCAGGATCGCGCCGGACTCGAATACCCGAATCGGCGTGGCACCACTGCGGTCCATCAGGGCCGGAATCTTCGAATTCGGGTTCACCGCCACGAAGCCACTGCCGAACTGGTCGCCGTCGCCGATCTTGATCAGCCAGGCGTCGTACTCGGCGCCGGTGTGCCCGAGGGCCAGCAACTCTTCAAGCAGGATCGTGACCTTCTGCCCGTTGGGCGTGGCCAGGGAATACAGCTGCAGCGGATGCTTGCCGATCGGCAGCTCTTTATCGTGGGTAGCACCCGCGATGGGCCGGTTGATACTGGCGAAGGTGCCGCCGCTCTCGGTGTCCCAGGTCCAGACCTTTGGGGGTAGATAGTCAGCCATGCCACTGCTCCTCAGGGATTGTGATCAACGAAGCGTTCCAGACTAAACCAAAGACGGGTGGTGCGTCACACCGGCATCCCGGTCTTGTCGAGGCACCTGTACGCGCAGGGCGATAAGCAAGGCCGCGAGCAACATCAATACACCCGCACCCACAAATACCCCACCAATGCCGCTGACGCTGAACATCAACCCGCCACCGGCAGCCCCTGCGGCAATCGCCGACTGCACCGAAGCGACCACCATGCCGCCGGCACTTTCGGCCTGGTCCGGCACGGCACGGGCGACCCAATTGGACCATGCCACCGGTACGCCGCCGAACGCCATGCCCCACAGCGCCAGGAGCAACGCCTGGCCCGGCAATGACACCGGCAGCCAGACCAGGGCCAGCGCCGCAATGCCTACCAGCACCGGCATCAACACCAACGTCCCACGCGGGTGGCGCACCAGCAGCCAACCGGCGAGCAAGGTGCCGACGAAATTCGCCACGCCGAAGCCCAGCAGCATCAGGGCCAGCCCTTGGGTATCGACGCCGGTGGTGCTTTCCAGGAACGGGCGAATATAGGTGAACAATGCGAAATGCGCGGTATGTACCAGCACGCAACCGAACATGCCCATGGCGATACCCGGGCGCAGCAGCACTTCCAGCACGGTACGCAGGCGCGCGGTACCATTGGGCACCAGGCGCGGCAGGGTGAACGCCTGGAACGCCAGGGTCACCGCACCTACTGCAGCCGCCGCGATAAACGCACTGCGCCAGCCGTACAGGCCACCCAAGTAGCTGCCCAGCGGCACGGCGACCACGGTACCCGCCGCAATTCCGCTGAAGATGATCGACAGCGCCCGTGGCAGGGAAGCCGCCGGCACCAGACGCATGGCCACTGCCGCCGCCATGCTCCAGAAACCGCCCAGGGCGATGCCCAGCAGGATGCGCATCAACAACAGCAGGGCCAGGCTGGAAGACAACGCCACCAGCAGGTTGGAGGCGATCATCAGCGTGGAGAACCCCAGCAGCACCACGCGCCGGTCGATGCTTCGGGTCAGGCCGGGCACCAGCAAACCGGCAAACAACGCCACCACTGCCGTCACCGTCACGGCCTGGCCGGCGAGCGCCTCCGAGACACCCAGGTCCAAGGCCATGGGGGTCAACAAACTGGCCGGCAGGTACTCCGCCGTCAGCAAGCCGAACACCCCCATCGCCAAAGAAAACACCGCCAGCCAGGCCGGCTCCGTCACAATCCCGGCAGGGGCTTGGGCTGCATTGTCATTCATCACAGGTCATCCTCGGATCATTGGCAAGGCGGCCAGTCTAGGTTTGCCAGCCAGGATGATCTATGATGCAAACCCTTGAGTTTTTGACCGAAACCCCGAACATGACTGCCGCGCATGCTTTTACCCTGTCTTCCGACCTGATCAATGAGCTGCTGCGCGGCATGCGCCTGCGGGGCGTGCAGTACCGCCGCATCCAGGCCGGGCCGAGCTTCGGCATGGGCTTTGACGCCAAGCCCGGCCACGCCTATTTCCACTTTCTCGCGGCCGGCCATGCGACCTTGCGCGGCGAGGACGGCAACCTTTTCGAGCTGTCGGCGGGCAATGCGGTATTCATTGCCCATGGTGGCGCGCATGCACTTTTATCCGATGCGAGCGCCGGTGTGCACGATATCGGCGATTTCGACAGTGCCCCGTTGGGGGATGCGGTCTGCGCCGTGGATGCCTCCCCTAATGCGACGCCCAGCACCTTGCTGTTCAGTGCCTGCATGGAGTTCGAACTTGGCAGTATCCAGGGGCTCGGCAACCTGATGCCGGCGCTGATGCTGATCGATGCAGGGGGCCAGCGTTACCCCGGCCTGATGCCGATCCTGGCGGTGATGGAACGGGAAGTCTCCACGGCCCGCATCGGCTTTGCCGGCATCCTGGCGCGCCTGGCCGATGTGGTGGCAGCGATGATCGTACGCGGCTGGGTCGAATGCGCCTGCGGCAACGCCTCGGGCCTGGTGGCAGCGTTGCGCGACCCGCGCCTGGCCCGCGCCCTCCTCGCTCTGCACCAGCAACCGGGCCGCGACTGGAGCGTGGCGGAGCTGGCTGCGCACTGCCATACCTCGCGCTCGGTATTTGCCGATCGCTTCCAGGCCACTCTCGGTATACCGCCGTTGCGCTACGCTACGGAACTGCGCATGCGCCTGGCCACGCAGTGGCTGAGCCTGGAGCGCATGCCCATCGAAACCGTCGCGCAACGCCTTGGCTACACCTCCCAGGCAGCGTTCAGCCGCGCCTTCAAGCGCATCACCGGGCAACCGCCCGGGGCGGCCCGCAGTTCAATGTAGCGACCGCCCCTTCAAGCATTGCGCACCCTGATCATGAAGCCTTAATCTCGTCAGCCAATCACACCGCGAAAGCAATGGAGGCTGCATGAAACTGGTCGGAATGCTGGACTCGCCCTACGTACGCCGCGTGGCGATTTCCCTGGACTTGTACGGCATGGATTTTGTGCATGAACCGCTGTCGGTGTTCAGCACCTACGCGCAATTTGCCCAGATCAACCCCGTGGTCAAAGCCCCCTCCCTGGTGTTGGACGACGGGACGGTGCTGATGGATTCGAGCCTGATCCTCGATTACCTGGAAGCACTGGCACCGGCTGACAAGAAGCTGCTGCCCCAACAACCGGCAGCACGCGCCCACGACCTGCAACTGCTCGGACTGGCTCTTGCCGCCTGTGAAAAGAGTGTGCAGATCGTCTATGAACACAACCTGCGCCCAGCCGAAAAGTTACATGCACCGTGGATCGAACGCGTCAGTGGGCAATTGCTGGCGGCCTATGCCCTGCTGGACAAGCAACTGGCAGACAGTGAAGCGCTGACCCAGGCATCCATTACAGCAGCGGTCGCCTGGTCGTTCAGCCAGTTCACCGTGGCGTCGGTGGTGAAGGCGGATGCGTTCCCCAACCTGAAGCGCCATGCTGAACGCCTGGAACAGCACCCGGCGTTCAAACGCTACCCAATCGCCTAAGCATCGCAGTTCATATGTGGGAGGGGGCTTGCCCCCGTGACGGCCTGACAGCCGGCGTATCTCTACCTGACACCCCAGGATCTAAATGTGGGAGCTGGCTTGCCTGCGATGACGTCGGCCCAGCGAACATTGATGTGGGTTGACCCACCGCTATCGGGGGCAAGCCCCCTCCCACTCGCGATCTTCACAATTTTTTGGAACCGTGTTTCTACACCCAGCCGCCGTCAACGATAAAGTTTTGCGCCGAACACATCGCCGAGGCATCCGAGGCCAGAAACAGGGCCATATTGGCGATGTGTTCCGGCATCACACTGCCAGGCATGCACTGGCTACGGGCGATCAACTCCCGAGCCGCATCATCCACCCACATAGCCAATTGTTTTTCCGTCATCACCCAGCCCGGCACCAGTGTGTTGACGCGGATATGGCTCGGCCCCAGCTCCCGCGCCAGGCCTCGGGTCATGCCGTGGGCGGCGGCCTTGCTGGCGGCGTACACCGGGTAGCCGGCAGACGCCATCATCCAGCCGACCGAGCCCAGGTTGATGATCGAGCCGCCACCCGCCTCTTTCATCATTGGCACCACCGCCTTTGCGGCAAAGAAGGCGTGCTTGAGGTTGACAGCGATCAACCGGTCAAACATTTGCGAGTCGATTTCTTCCAGGCTGTGGCGCACATCATTTGCCGCATTGTTGACCAGCACCGTGATCGGCCCGAGGGAATGCTCGAAGCGCCGGATTGCCGCACCGTAGCCAATCTCATCGGTGATATCGCAGCACTCGAACTCGACGGTGTGGCCCTTAGAGTTCAGCAGTGCCGCCAAGCGTTCACCCTGGCTTTGCGCGCGATCCACAAACGCCACTTTGGCACCCTGGGCGGCAAAGGCCCGCACCATGAATTCGCCAATCCCTGACGCCCCGCCGGAGATCAATACGCTCTTGCCCTTGAGGTCGGGATAAATGGCGTGTTCAGTACTCATAACGTAGTGCCTCGATCAATTAGTCTTATTTTATTTTACGAAATAGGCGTTAAAGGCTATAAATCTGCTGGATAACCGGTGAAATATCTCACATTAGTAGAACTATTCAACCCAAAAACAACAAAAGGAAGTTCGACATGAAGCACCCTCGATACCTGTTGTCCGGTCTGGCGCTGTCCATGCTGATCGCCAGCGGCGGCGCTCACGCCGCCGGCCTTACCAGCGAGCACAAGCCTTTCGGTAAAACCAATGACGGCACAGCCGTCGAACAGTACGTGTTGCGCAACAGCCATGGCATGCAAGCCACGGTAATTACCTATGGCGGTGTATTGCAGTCGCTGAAGGTGCCTGACAAAAACGGCAAGCTCGACGACGTAGTGCTGGGCTTCGATGACGTGCAAGGCTATCAAGGCGGTACTGCATTTTTCGGCGCAACCATCGGCCGCTTCGGCAACCGCCTGGCCGGCGGTGCCTTCGAACTCGACGGCAAACGCTACCAGGTGCCGCTCAACGACGGCCCCAACTCGCTGCATGGCGGCGCACAGGGCTTCGACAAACAGGTGTGGCACGCCGAACCGGTCAAGGACAAGGATTCGGTGGGCGTCACCCTCACCTACCTGTCCAGGGACGGTGAAATGGGTTTCCCCGGCAACCTGAAGACCGAAGTCACTTACCGCCTCAACGACAAGAACGAACTGCACATCGACTACAAGGCCACCACCGACAAACCGACGGTACTCAACCTCACCAATCACAGCTACTTCAACCTCGCCGGCGCGGGTAACGGCGACATTCTCAAGCAGGTCGCCACCTTGCACGCCAGCCACTACACGCCGGTGAATGCCACCTTGATCCCCACCGGTGAGCTGGCTCCGGTCAAGGGCACACCGATGGACTTCCTCAAGCCCACGCCTATTGGCCAGCACATCAAGGCGGACCATCCGCAGCTCAAATTTGCCGAGCCGAAACAAGGCGGGTTCGACTTCAACTGGGCCCTGGATACCAAAGGTGATGTGAAGCAGCTTGCTGCCCAGGTGCATGACCCTGAGTCGGGGCGGCGCTTGCAGCTTTACACCAGTGAGCCTGGGGTGCAGTTCTACACCAGCAACTTCCTGGATGGTTCGGTGAAGGGCAAAGGTGGCAAGACGTACCAGCACTGGAGCGGGTTCACCCTGGAGACCCAGCATTTTCCGGATGCGCCTAACCAACCCGGCTTTGCCTCAACTCGCTTGAATCCAGGGCAAACCTATATCCAGAACACCATTTTCAAGTTCACCGCCGATTAAAACTGTGGGAGGGCTACACCCCGATGAGCATAGGTATCTGCACAACTTGATAGCAACCGACGGTAACCACGATGCGAAGCGAGCCGCTCTTGATC
>NZ_SPKP01000053.1:19193-175222 GCF_023127835.1 Pseudomonas sp. B329
GGGTTACTTTTGCGCTTTTTTCAAAAGTGACCCGCTGTAAAAGCGGAACCAATATCAGCCGTTACCCAAATAACGGATATGTACTCGGTCTGATCCAGCATCCTGGTCGGCCCCGAGGCCGCCATCGGGAGCAAGCCCCCTCCCACAGGTCCGGCGTAACGCCAAAGTTGTGTAAATACCCATGCCCCCAGTAAAAGCTCGCACATTCCTCCCCACCCACTAAGCTCAATCTCGAACAAAAACAGCGAGCAGCCCGCCATGCCCCATCTCACCGAAACGTTCCGCAGCCGCTACCGCGCCAACGTGAGTCGCCATTACAACCCCTGGCTACACGCCGCGTTCGTCCTCGGCTACGGCATCACCTGTATCACCCTGGCCTGGTCCTCCACCGCACAGATCACCGCCCTGCAGTGGCTGACGGTGCCCTTGACGCTGGTGTTCTTCAACCTGTGCATCTACCTCGTGCACCGTCACCTCGGCCATCACAAACACTCATTCGCCCGGCTGTTCTACGCGCGCCACACCGGCGATCACCACAGTTTCTTCACGCCCGGCCACATGACCTACGACAGCCCGCGTGACTGGCGCGTCATCCTGTTCCCCGCCTGGCTGATCGTACTGCACAGCCTGGCCATCACCCTTCCCGGCTGGTGGCTGCTCAAGCAACTGAACCCCAACGTGGCGGGGTTGTTTGCCGGGTGCATGATCCTCGGCTACCTGCTCTACGAGGTGTTCCACGCCTGCGAACACTTACCCGCTGAACACCCGGTGGCGCGCCTGCCGTGGATTCGCCAAATGCATCGCCTGCACGCCCTGCATCACCGTCGCGAGCTGATGCAGGGGCGCAATTTCAATATCGTGTTGCCGTTGATGGATTACCTGTTTGGCACGCTGCATTGGGAGCCGGCCACAAAAAAAGGGAGCAGCCCAGATGGACTGCCCCCTGCTTCACATTCCTAGATCAATCAGCGCACGATGGTCTGGTTGCAAATGTGGCCCAGGCTGACGTATTGGGTGATATTGCCGCCTACGCCCACACCCGGAAACTCCTTGAGCTCGATGCGCCAGCCACCTTCGTTGAACCAGGTTTCCCAGTTGTAGGTCTGGCCCGACGCGCTGTCCGGGTACCGCACTTTATAGTCGCCGGAGCAAGTGCCCAAGGCGACATTGCCCGAAGCTGCACCCGTGATGCCGGTCTTGGCCTCATAGTTGACCCAGTTGTAAGTTGCACCAAAGTGCTTGTCGACCCGCAGCACTGGGGTGACCCCGCGCAATGGCTCACCGGTGCTGTCCGACCATTGGGTGCTCCAGCTCAGATTGCGGGCTGCCTGGGTGGCCAGCTGGAAGATCGAGCTGGGAATGCGCACTACGTTATCGCCGTTCACGTTGTGCTGGTTCAAGCGAGGCGCCGAACCCAGGGTCAACTTGTACTGCGCCTGAGGGTTCAACGCCACCGCCGGGTTCGCCCGCACACGTACCTTG
Source organism: Pseudomonas sp. B329 (assembly GCF_023127835.1). NCBI lineage: Bacteria > Pseudomonadati > Pseudomonadota > Gammaproteobacteria > Pseudomonadales > Pseudomonadaceae > Pseudomonas > Pseudomonas sp. B329. Next base: position 20,676 of record NZ_SPKP01000053.1, read on the forward strand.
ACCGTGTAGCCCGGCGTCAGGTTCGGATAGGTGGAGGTGGAATCCGGCTGAATCACTACCCAGTTATTACCGTCGAAACGCTCGAAGATCCACTGGTTGCGCGTACCCGCACCATCATCACCCAGAAACATGCCGACACCCTGGCCACGCAGCGACGTGAAGGAGAAGTAATCCACATCATTGACGCTGTCGAGGTTACCGGTCACCTGATTCAGCGCATCCGGCAGGGCAAATGCGGTTTGCTCGGTATCGTTGGGCTCGTAGGCATCAATGTTGCTGTCTACCGCCACGCCGAAGCTGAACTGCGAGTTGCTCGCGGCATTGGCCACCATGAACCAGTAGTAGTCACCGGCCGGCAATACACCGTTGAGGTACTCATCGGCATTGCCGGCGTTATCAGACGTGCCCAACGGGGTCAGATTACCCTGCCCGTCATCGTGGAACAGGGTCAGCGACATGTCGGTGCCGACACTCTGGTTCAACAACTGCACCTGAATTCGCGCATTCTTCGGCAGGTTGAAGTGGTAGGCGATCTGCGCGCCGGTCTCCACCCCGGTCAGCGTGTAAAGGGTGTTGATATCCAGAGTTGGAAACAGCGGAGTGAAGGCAGCAACCGCCGCTTCCTTGAGTTTCGCCTGATCGGGCTTTACCAACTCGCCTACCTTGGCATCAACCACCGCATTACTGGCAATTGCCTTGCCGGCTGACACCTTGGGCTTGCCGGCCTTGGCTGCATCGAGCTTTTGCTTGAGTGCGTCCGAGACAATGGCCTTCTCCACTGTGCCACCTTGTTTCAACGCTTTGTCCACGGCCTGCTTGACCGTCTGCGCACTGAGCTTGGGAGGGGTTTGCTCGGCCAGGGCAAAGGCCGAAACAAAGCAGGAGGCCATCATGGCCGCGCCTAGCATAAGGGCTTTTTTCGATTTCATTTTTTATCCATCCATAGTTAAAAAATTGAAGCTCAGGTGACCGGTGACATCCGGTCACCTAGGATGGACTGTAGGACAATACTGTACGCATGAACAGTATTTTTTTTAAAATGTGAACCATGGTATTCAGGTCGTGGAAGCGAGCACCTCTAAAGCCAGGTGCACCAATAGCCCCAACTGATAGCCCAAATCATCGCAAGGCGATAAGGCCATACAGCCCAACGCCTGAGCGCTGACGGAATGGCGGCTGACTCTGCCTCAGTCATAAAGCCTTCTTTCACGGAGCTTTCTGGCGCGCGAAGGATATCAATCATCAGACACATACGATGAAATCTGATAAACCGCTGGTTTCGTCCCCAGCGTTGCCGATGTTTACGGACCTGCGGGTTTTCACTGAAGTAACCTTCCAACTCATCGAGTTTTGTTCGTTCGAAAAAAAGTATCAGTCCCAAAACCACAAACGTCCCGATAATCATCACAGCGGTATAGGCGAGAAAAAAATCCATGCTCAAGCCCCCCCTGGCTGGAATATCAAATCACCGTTGTTCTCTACAATTTTTCCACCCAGGAACGCCCCACCATCCCCGCCCTTCTTACCTCCTAGATACCCTGCCATCGCCCCCCCAATTATTGCGCAGGTCAGAGCACCGGTTCCTCTCGTCGCGACACCTAGAAAAATGTTGCATGCACGGCGTGTTAACTCAGCACCAAGCCCCCCTGCGCCAGCAGCCCCTACCACCCCACCCACCAACCTCCCCGTCTCCACATATTTCGCTCTTTTGCATTGCACCTCCCTTCCCACCACACACGCCTCCCTGATTTCCAAACCCGCCACGCCTACATCCATCGCCAGCCCTACATAAGTCCCATTCCCCAGCCATTTCGAAGCCTGCGCAACTGCCCCGATCCGCTGTGCATACCCTGCTATTTCGCCTTTATGCAGGTAGCTCTTGGTTGAAACGCCAAGCACCTTTTTCAATGACTGATTCCCCCTCAGCCCTGTCCCAAACCGCGCTGCACCTTGCAGTTGCCTATCCAGGTTCCCGAACAGCATCTGCCGTTGTCGAACAAACTCAACCCGGTCCAAGCCACCCCCTTTCAACCGCTGATGTAACTGTTCAATCGACTCGAGCGTAAGCACCACCTCATCCAGATGTCGCCCCCACGCAGATGTCGCACTCCCCACGCCTATCGAGCCATACCCCAACAGGCTCTGCAGCAGGTCATAGTCATTGATCACTGCTGGCCCAGCCGACGCATCCAGTGCCAGTCCCCGGCGAATTTCTTCGGCATAGCGCATCAACCAGGCTTCTTCGGCACTGCAAGTTACGCTGTAATTATCAGGAATAATCACCAACTGTCCTGGCGTCACCAGCTTATGGCGCAGGTGCCGATTCAACACATCGAAATGATCAGAGCGCTGCCGATTCAACGCCCCACCCATTAGCCTGGACTTCAAACTGAGGTAGTCCGTGGTGCGGTCGTTGAGGTATGCCTGCGCCATGCCTTACATCTCGAATGCCATGAAGATGGCATCGAAATATAAGCAAGCGCCTACAGCCCGGACACAAGCAGGCGGGGGTCAAACAATACGTTTGGGAAGTTGCCTACACAGCAAAAGATAAGCGCCTACGGAAGACGCCCTAATACCCCGTCATCTCCAAATACCCCACCCCACCCTCGAACTTCACCGGCCCTTCCCAGTAGGGAATCCCCAGGTTCATCCACGCTTGCGGATTGACCGCCTCGGTGGTGATGTCCAGGTGTTTGCCGGGGATCTTCAGCGACCAGCGCGTGGGAATGCTGCGCCCGTCAATCTCGGTTCTGGTCAGCGGCGCCAGTTGAATATCTGCGTTGTGCAGGGTCTCGGTGCGGCCCTGGGCGTCGATCCAGGTTCCGGTGAGGTACCCACCGCCGTCTTTGTCTCGCACGCGAAACAGCATCAGTTGCGCGCCCCGGTCCAGGTGCAGGGAGAACCAGTCCCAGCCGGTCTGGCTGGCGGCCAGGGGTTGGCTGCTCCATTCGCGGTCGAGCCAGGCCGGGCCGCTGACTTCGTACGTCTGGCCGTCGATACTGATGCTGCCGGTGGCAGTGAAAAACGGCTGGCTGTAGTAGTACGACGCCTGGCCCTGGTCGGATTTGCGGCTGTAGCCGTTGTCGCCTTGCAGCACCAACGGGCGGCTGGAGGTCAGTTGCAGGTCGTAGGCGAATTGCCCGCCACTGGCCTTGAGTTGCATATCGGCCAGAGCGCTAGTGGCGCCTGGGCGGGTGGCGAAGTTCCAATCGTCGATCCAGGCGTTGAACGGCAACGCTTGCGCTCCGGCCTGGCCGACACCACCACGGGCGAAGCGTTCGGCGGCGTAGTGGTGGGTGGCGCTGGTGACGGCGGCGTGGCCGAGCCAGATGGTGGAGTCGCGCCAGCCTTGCTGCATCGGCCCGGCATTCACGGCGTTGCGAAACAAGGTCCATTGCACGCCGAACACATTGCCCTGGGCATCCTTGAGGTTGGCGGTGACGTACCACCATTCGATGCGAAAGCCTGGGTGCGGGCCGTGATCTTCGGGGAAGCTGAAGACTTTGCCGGGGACCACTTGGGCAAATTCCGCCGCATCGCTGCCCAGCCCGGCGAAGCTTTCCTCGGGTGCAGGCGGCTTGTCACAGGCACTCAACAGCAGCAGCAACACCCCCCACGCCAACGCTTTAATCTTCATTTGCAAAGGTCCTCAACAAATCCGCCGGGCGGCTGCGGTAGAGCTGCCATAGCGGCCAGGCCGAGGCCAGCAATGTCGCAAGCAACGCCAGCCCCATCAACTGCGCAAGCTGCCCGGGGAATACCTGCAACGGCAGGCGCCAGCCGAACGCCTGGACGTTGATCACCGCATCCAGGCACCACGCCAGCAACAGCCCCAACGGCAACGCAAGGACCAGCGTCAGTACCGCCAGCAGCCAGGTCTGGCCAAGGTTGAGCAGCATCAGTTGGCGGCGTGTCACCCCCAGCGCCCACAACGGCGCAAGTTGCCCGAGGCGACTCTGGCTCTGGGTCAGCAGGCTGATGAACAATGCCACGCCCGCCACGCCCAGGGTCAGACTGTTCAACGCAGCAGTGGCGGCGAAGGTGCGTTCGAAGACCTGGCTGGACCACCCCTTGAGTTGTTGTTGATCGACGATACGGCTGTCTTCCAGGGCAAACTCGCGCTGCACTTCACCCACCAGCGGCTGCACATCCTGGGGCGCCACGCGCAGGTTGAATCGCACCGGTGACAGCGTCGGCCAATGAGCCAACAGGTGCTTGGCGTTGACCAGCATATGGCCCTTGGGGTTGCCATAGTCGGCGTAGATTCCGACGATTTCCGGTGCCCATGTGCCCTGCGGGGTGGGGACTTGAACCCTGTCGCCCAGGCGCACGTTCAAGCGCCGCGCCAACTGCTCGCTGAGCATCACGCTATCGTCTTGCAGCAAGCGGTCCCAGGGTGTGCTCGTCGCCTCCAGCAACGGCCAGTGCTGACGATAGGTGGGGTTGTCGACCACACCAAACAGCTCCGCCGGCCAGCCTTGCAACTGCACCGCGACCTGCCAGCTGGGCAGCACCGCCTGCACCAACGGCTGCTGTGCCAACCATGTGTGCAGTTGCTGCGCCTGAGCCGGATTTTGCGGGTTGAGGTAAAGCTCGGCGGTCAGGCGTTGTTCCAGCCAGTGGTTGAAGGTCTGGCGAAAACCCGAGGTCATGGAGCTTGCGCCAATATTGGCCGCCAGGGCCAGCAACAGCGCCATGAGTGCCAAGCTCAAGGCTGGCAGTTGCTGGCGACAGTCGGCGAGGAACCACTGGCCCAGTACCGAACGACTGCGCCCCAGCACGCCGTTCAACAGCGCATTGAGCAACACCGGCAAACCCAGTGCAGCGCCCAGCAGCAAGGCCGCCATCAGCACGAATCCGGCGGCCAGGCTGTTGCCCAACTCCAGGGCCAGCAGTGCAATGAGCAGCGCCGCAACCGCCACCCAACCCTGGCGCCGCAACCAGCGCCCGTGGGCCTCATGCCAGGCTTGTGCATTGGCCAGCGCCAGCAACGGCAAACGCGCCGCACGCCACAGGCTGCTGGCCCCTGCGAGCAAGGCGCCGAGCAGGCTCAAGCCCAGCCCTGCAAGCCACCACCCCGGGCTCAAGCTCAGTTGACCTGCCACTTCGGCCCCGTACAGGCCGCGCAAGCTGGCGGCGACGTCCGGCAGCAACAGGCTGGCCAGCAGGTAACCGCTGGCGACCCCGAGTACACCGCCCAGCAATGCCAGAACGCCCAGTTCGACACCCAGGCTCAGGATCAGCATTCGCGCACTGACCCCGCAGGCACGCAAAGTGCGCAACAAACCCCGCCGTTGTTCCAGGGCCAGGCCGATGGCTGCGTGCACGATAAACAACCCGACGACGAAGGACAAAAAGCCCAAGGCGTCGAGGTTCAGATGAAAGCTTTCGGTGAGACGTGAGAGGTTGTTGTCCTCGCCCTGCTTGAGTTGCAACCCGGCGGGCGCTTGGGGATGGCGGGCGGCGAAGGCGTTGTCCAGCAGCAAGCGCGACAGCCGCCCCTGCATGTTCAGCACGGGTTGGGCAAAACCGATATCGGTAAGCAGCATACCGGGGGCCATGTCCGGCTGAACCTGCAACGGCGGCAAGCGCTGCCCGCTGGCCGTCAGCGGTTGTTCGCCCGCGTGCAAACCGAGCGCCTCCAAGGTTTGCGCGGCAACCCAGGTACGCCCCGGCGCCTGGAAAAACGCCAGCATCTGCGCCTGGCTCAAGCGCTGCCCGGCCACGCTGCCGCTGCCAGGTAACGATACCGGCTCAATGCCCATCAATTGCAGCCGCTGCTCCTCATGCCCCTTGAGTACCACCCGCCCCTGCACCACCGGTGACACCGGCCACCCGGCGCGGCGCAATTGCGCAAACAGCGCTTGGGGGAAGGCGGCGCCGTCCGGTGCGCTCAAGCTGGCCTGCGGTTCGCCGCCGATCAATTGGCTGGCGCGCGCATAGCCGTCCCGTGCCTGGCTGTTGAGCGCCTGCACGCCCGTCAATAATGCGGTAGCCAGCCACAGGCCGGTCAGCACGCTGAAAAACTGCACCGGGTGACGGCGCCAGTGGCTCAACAACGCACGCAAAGCCCAGCAGAACACCGCCATCTCAGCGCGCGTCCATCGGCACGACACGGCCATGGTGCAGCAGCACCTGCTGGTCCAGGCGTGCGGCCAGGCGTGGGCTGTGGGTAACCATCAACAGGCTGGTAGGGCTGTCCTGCAGCAGATCCAACAGCAACTGCAGCACCTCATCGCTGGTGGTTTCGTCGAGGTTGCCGGTGGGCTCATCGGCCAACAGCAAACCCGGACGCGAGGCCAGCGCCCGCCCTACCGCCACCCGCTGCTGCTGACCGCCGGACAGTTGCTCCGGATAACGCTTGAGCAAATCGCCCAGCCCCAGACGTTCCACCAACTGCGCCTGCCAATGCGGATCGAAGCGCCCCGCCAGGCGCGCCTGGAATGCCAGGTTGTCCTCCACACGCAAGCTGCCGATCAGGTTGAACTGCTGGAACACCAGGCCGATTTCGGTACGGCGCCAATGGGCCAGTTGCCCTTCGTTGAGCTGGTCCAAGCGCTGCTCGCCAATGCGGATGCTGCCGCCGTCGACCCGATCCAGGCCGGCCACCAGGTGCAGCAAGGTGCTTTTGCCACTGCCCGACTCGCCCATCAGCGCCAGACTGCTGCGCGCCCCCAGGTACAGGTCGACACCGGCCAGCACGGCCAGCGGACCTTGGGGAGTGGCGTAGTGTTTGATAACCCCTTGTACCTGCAACATAGGAACGCTCATTTGAAGGACTGCCAACGAGAATAACGGCTGAGGGACATGCCCACGCAAATTTTTCACATGGATTTCACCGCCTGCCCATCCTCGACACTTTAAAGTGCGCTCCCAGCGGTGATAACTCGCAACTTGTTAGTTACTAATACTCACACTTTTTACGACGCGGATGTTCAGCAAAAAGACAGCAGCACTGTGACAGGCTGCTGCTCCACAACGGGCGATCGCCCATTAACCTCACTGGTTATAAGCACAACTAAAGGGCCGAGGGTGAATAGCGTGGCAGACATGATCCTGGCCAATCCAAAACCCAAATGGGCAAGGTTGAAGCGCCTGAAAAAATACCGCCTGCCTGTGCTGGGCATCAGCGTCATCGGCCTGCTGCTCACAGGTTTTCTATTGTGGCCCTCTTCCCCGCTTGACCTGGGTGTCGGCAATCGCCTGGTCACCTCCGGGGTGCTCGCCAGTTGGCGCCAGGGCGACCTGGTGGTTCTGGTGCGTCATGAAGAACGCTGCGACCGCTCGAAAAATCCTTGTTTCGGCCCTGTCAGCGGCCTCACGATCCAGGGCACGCAACGCGCGACCGAACTGGGCAAAGCCTTTGATTCATTGGGCATGGAGGCCACCGACGTGCTGAGCAGCCCGACCACGCGCACTGCCCAAACCTCGCTGTTCATGTTCGGCAAGACCGAGCTGTCCCCGGGCCCGCTCGCCATTTGCGGGGATGCCATGGCGGAGGAAATCCTCAGCCATAAAAAGCCGAGTCGCAACCTGATGTTGATCACCCACAGCGCCTGCATGAGCGACTTCCAGACGAGCCTGGGCTTTCCCCATGCCGCAGCGGCCGAATATGGCAGTGCACTGTTCGTCAAGGTATTGCCCAACGGCAAACTTGAGGCAATGGGCACTCTGAAAATCCAGCAATGGGCCGCAGTACTTAAACAACTTTAATTACACTTATTTACCTATTCAGCAGCTATTACGTTCAGCAAAACGACAGCCCTGTTCTGGCATGTTCAGTTGCGCCTCTTAGTTAGGTTCCCCCCCTCATTGATTCAGTGAACATCACGATGCTCGGCCCGATTAATTCAATACTCTTCTTGCACCTGTTTGAACGTCATGGAGCGATGTGCTCATGACCCGCTTGAACCCTCTGCCCTGGTTAATCCTGGGCTTTGCCGTTTTTTTCTTGCTGCCCCTTGGCTTTCACGGCCTGTGGATTCCGGATGAAACCCGTTATGCCCAGGTCAGCCAGGAAATGCTGATGAGCGGCAACTGGGTAGCGCCGCACTTTATGGGCGTGCGTTATTTCGAAAAGCCCGCCGCGGGCTATTGGCTGATTGCCCTGGGCCAGGCGGTGTTTGGCGAAAACCTGTTCGGCGTGCGTATTGCCTCGGTCCTGGCCACGGCGTTGAGTGTGCTACTGGCCTACCTGATCGCGCGGCGCCTGTGGAACGACCCACGTAAAAGCTTCGCCTGCGCCCTGCTCTATATGAGCTTTGGCTTGGTGGCCGGGCAAGCCGGGTATTCCAACCTTGATCCGCAATTTACCTTGTGGGCCAACCTGAGCCTGGTCGCCCTGTGGTTTGCTCTCGACAGCCCCACCTTACGTGGGCGTCTGGGTTGCTGGGCCTTGTTGGGGCTGGCGTGCGGCATGGGGTTCATGACCAAGGGGTTTCTGGCATGGCTGCTGCCGGTATTGGTCGCGGTGCCTTACCTGATCTGGCAGCGCCGCGTCGGTGAGTTGCTGCGCTACGGGCCGGTGGCGATTATGGTCGCGGTACTGGTTTGCCTGCCGTGGGCATTGGCGATCCATGTGCGGGAACCGGATTACTGGCGCTTTTTCTTCTGGCACGAACACATTCGCCGCTTCGCCTCCGACAATGCGCAACATGCGCGGCCGTTCTGGTTCTTCCTGCCGATCATGGTCGTGGCGTGTCTGCCGTGGGCCGCATTGCTGCCGACAACACTGTGCAAGGCCTGGAAAGAAAAACGCCAGCCGGCGATTGCCTTTCTCGCCCTGTGGTGGCTGCTGCCCCTGGGCTTTTTCAGCCTGAGCAAAGGCAAGTTGCCGACCTACATCATGCCCTGCCTGCTGCCCCTGGCGCTGCTGATGGGCCACGGCTTGATCGACCTGATCAAGCAAGGCAAGGCACGTACGATTGTGATCAACGGCACGGTCAATTTCGTTCTCGGCATGGCGGCCATGGTCGGGCTGATTTACCTGCAAATCACCGACCCGCTGTACGGCAACAGCCACGCCGAGATGTTCAGCCTGTCCCTGGCTTTTATCGTGCTGCTGGGCTGGATCCTCGCCAACCTGTTGCAAGCGGTGCGCCCGCTGACGTTGTGGGCGATGCCGACGCTGGGCATTGGCTTGCTGGTAGCCCTGCTGCCGGCGGGAATGCCGCAGTTGATAGCGGATAACGAAATGCCCGACCAGTTCGTGCTTGAGCACCTGGACGAACTGCAACACACCCGTGCTTTGCTGAGCAACGAACTGGGCCTGGCATCGGCCTTGTCATGGCGCCTGCGTGAGCCAGAGGTGGCGTTTTACGGCACCGAGGGCGAGCTGCGCTACGGCTTGCATTACGAAGAAGCGGCGCACCGCAAGGTCACACTCGACAACGTGCAAGCCTGGTTGGCCGAAGCCCGCGAGCGAGGTTCGGTGGGCGTGCTGATGCGGGTCCGCAGCACCAGCGAGCACCGCGAAGAAGGGCAATTGCCGCCCGGCGGCAAGCGCTATCGCAAGGGCAACCTGGTACTGACGATTTACCCCCAACAACCTTGATCGCCTTTGCAGGAACAGCCCATGAGCCTATGGAAAACCGAACGCGGCGCCCTGGTTTTACTGCTGGGCGTCTCGGCCTTGCTTTTGCTGCTGGGCCTGGGCAGCCGCGACCTATGGGGGCCGGAGACGCGCTGGGCCAACATCGCCTTGCAGATGCTGCAAAGCGGTGATTACTTCGACCCGTATCTCAAAGGCACGCCGTATTACGACAAACCCCTGCCCTCCTACTGGCTGATCACCGGCTTCGCCAGCTTGATGGGCGGCCTTGGCCCGTGGTCGTTGCGTCTGTCATCGGTGATTGCAGCGTGGCTGAGTATCTGGCTGGTGTACCTGATCGGCGAACGGCTGTTTCGCAAAGGCACAGGCTTGATCGCCGGCTGGATGCTCGCCACCACCTTCTACTTCCTGTTCTGGGCCAGGGTCGCCACGGCCGACGTGCTGACCGTGTGCGGCGTGCTGGCAGCCGTGTGGTGGTATTGGCGCGGACCGGAAGACACCAGGCTTGGGCGCTACACGGTGTTTTTCCTGTTGCTGGCAGCGACGTCTCTGTTCAAGGGCTTGATCGGTTTTGTGCTGCCTGGGCTGGTGCTGCTGCCGCACCTGCTCAGCCAGCAGCGCTACAAACGCCACCTCAATCTGCGTCTGCTGTTGGCCATGCTGATCGCCGCGGCGTTTTACGCGATTCCTTTCGTACTGTCTCACCGCTACGGCGCGCCTTCTTATGGCGAGAGCGGTCTGGCGTTGGTATTCAGGGAAAACGTGGTGCGTTTCTTCGATCCCTTCGATCACATGGGCCCGATCTACACCTACCTGATCTACCTGCCGGTCTACACCCTGCCCTGGGCCCCCTGCTGGCTACTGGGCCTGTGGCTGGCGGTGCGGCACTGGCGCCACACCCCACCCAACGTGCGCTGGCTGGTGTGGGGCCTGGGCCTGTTGTTTGCGTTCTTCACCGCCAGCGGCAGCCGCCGCAGCTACTACGTACTGCCGCTGGTGCCCTTTGCTCAACTGCTCGCCGCCTGGTGGCTGAGCGAACGCCTAAAGAAAAAACCGGCGAGCTGGCCGCGCTGGCAAAAAGGCTTCGGCATCAGCGCAGGCCTGCTCTTGCTGGTGCTGGGTGTGATCTACCCCTGGACTACCGGCAACGGCGGCGTGACCCGCTTCGCCGAGGATGTGCAAGCCCAAGCCGTGAAAAGCGCACCGTGGGACCAATGGCAAATGGTGCTGGTGGAGGTCGACAACAAGCTGCCCATGTACCTGCAAAACCACGGCAAGCCCTTCTACTACGTCAGCGAAACCCAGGACTACCCCCGCCAGGGCGACAGCGCCGCGTTCATGGCCTGGCTGGAAAAGACCAGCGGCCGAAGGTTCGATCCGCAACACACGATTATCGTCACGCAGTATTCCAGGGAAGACCCGATGCCGCTGGCGTTTCTGGGCGTGGATCATCGAGTGGTCACTACGCAATCGGATAATGGCGAGCGCTTGTTTCAGAAGCGTGAGGGAGGGAGCGTGGCGTTTGTTCCGATGCCACGCTGAGAATCGAAAGAGGCTCTGTTTGCAAAGGCTTGGCGTGAGCCCCCTACGGGGTGCATTTAAACTTCGCGCACAAACTCGTCAGCCTGCGTCTTGAGCCAATCAAACAACCGAGCGATATCCGGCTCCGACTGACGACCCTCTCGGCAAATGATGTAATAGGCAGCCGGCGACATCATCACAGGAGCTTCCAGCGCAACCAAGGCTCCCTCCTTCAACGCGTCATGTACCAGTGCAGTTCTGCCCAACGCAATTCCCCCGCCTTTTACCGCCAGGCTGATAGCCAAACTGGAATCAGGAAAGCGTGGGCCATGGTGATAGGGCGGTGCTGGGAGCCCCTGGAAGGCAAACCAGCTCTCCCACCCTGGACACACTTGATCATCCACCCGATGAATCAATGGGTACTGGGCGATATCCGCCAGGGCAATATCGCCGTGTATACGCGCAAACGCTGGCGAACATACAGGGAATACCGCATCGCGCATCAAAAGCTCGACATGGTGGTCCGGATAGTCGCCGTACCCCATCACCACGGCGACGTCATACTGATGCGCGCTCAAGCTGCTGCTGCTCATGTCCGCGCTGGTCAACACCAAATCCAGATTGAACGACGCGTGAGCATGAGAACCATGCATCCTGGGAATCAGCCAGGTTGAGCACAGAGAGGACGTACAGGCGAGGTAAAGCGGTTGAGGTTTACCGGGACTGAGCGAATGCAGCACAGCATCCAGGTCTTTGAAAAAACCTTCGGCCACCGGCAACAGTGCCTGCGCCGCCGCCGTGAGTTTGACGCCCCGTGAGTGGCGCTCGAACAACTGCACCCCCCACCAATCTTCCAGACCTGCGATTTGATGACTGATAGCGCTGGCTGTGAGGTTCAACTCGGATGCGGCACGCGCAAAACTGCCGGTCTGCGCGGCACTCACGAAGGCTTGAAGCATAGGGGTCGGGGGCGGACGTTGGGCCATCAGTTGCTCACTTTGATCAGGATGATCCCGCCAACAATGACGAATGCCGACAGCATTCGCCGCCAGCCAAACCGTTCATGAAAAAACAGTGCGGCAATAATGGTGCCGATAATAACACTGGTTTCCCGCAACGCGGACACCTTGGCTACCGCATCCAGGGACAACGCAAACAACACCAGGCCGTAGGACGCCAGGTAAAACACCCCTCCCAACATTCCCACCCGCCAGTGGCAGCGGATGGCCTGGGTGAATGCCGGACGCGCCTTGATCAACGCCAATAACGGGATCGGGATGCTCTGGAATACGGTCAGGTAAATGATGTATTGCAGCACCGTCTCACTGGCTCGCACGCCTTTGGCGTCCACCACCGTATAGGACGCAATGAACGCTCCAGCGCACACCGCCATCAGGATCGGCTTGAGCATGTGCGCCGTCATCCTGCGCACAAATGTCAGGCTGATGATCCCCACGCAAATCATCAGCACACCTGCCATCGCCTGAAACGACAGCTGCTCATGCAGTAAGAAGTAGGAAAAAAGCGCAACCAGTACCGGCGGCACACCACGCATGACCGGGTAAACCTGACCGAAATCGCCAGTCTCGTAAGCCTTGATCAGAAACAATCGATAGATCGTATTGAGCACTACGGAAACCAGCACATAGCCCCACACCTCCAGGCTCGGCACATGAACCAACGGCAGCGCTGCCAGACAGATCAGCAATGCGGTGCCATCGACCATTGCCAAAGTCATAAAGCGACTGCTTCCGGCGCGTACTACGGCATTCCAAGTGGCGTGCATGAAGGCGGAGATCAAGACCAGGGTGATCGCGATATCGGAGTTGTCCATGGGGCTCGGCTTTTGCTGAAAACAGGGAGGAATCAGTTATGCAGGACAAGCCAGGCATCATGGCTTGCGTAACCACATCCGTAGCATGTAGCGATTGAGATCGCTCAGCCGCTCATCATCATTGATCTGCGCACAGGGAACATTCCTGTCTATGAAATGCGTGCGGGTATGCAGGAACTTGTTGTCGGCAGAAATCAATACCTGCCCTGGTTCAAGCAGTATGCGATGTTGGACTGAAGACTGGTCGAGCACAGCATCCAGTATATTCAGCGCCTGAGTTTGTGCGAGGGTCAACGGGACACCAGCCTTCAGATGAGCCGACTCAATGTAGACACGAAAATACCTGATCAAAGGAATGCCTGCGTCTGAAAAACTCAAGATGGGCGCTTTAAACAGCGTCTCATCCTCGGCCATGCCTCGATTCTCAAAAAAGAAATCGCATTTCAGCTGTGTCAGTACACCTGGAAACGTCATCAGCTCTGCGTAGACCGCGCTCGCATCAATCAGAATGCTCTCACCACCCAGCAGTGCTTTCTGACCACACGCCAAGATCAAATAGTCGATAGGTAGCGGGTCACTCACACCATCGTTGTGTACGTAAGCACCCTGCCGGGTTTGGTGGTATCTGGCACCCTCTTCAATACTCTTACCGCCCCGATCGTATACTTCAATAACCTTATGACCGAGATGATTCTGCACCATTGGCTTTCCCAGCAAAGAGCCAAATGTCCAAATGAGTGATTTGAAGACTGCGAGGCTATCGACTTTAAAGCCATCCAAGATCAACACATAAGTTTCATGGTCAATCATGTTTCGAATATTGTTTAATTCCGCATGCAGGATGGGTGAGCTAAGCGGATTGATGCAGGCAGGTGTTGTATCGAAGCGATGATCTTGACCACTGGACTCGACTATATTCTTTGCGCACAACAACTCATCAAATGCGGCTTTTGAAAGTCTGACTTTGGCTGCCTCTTGACGAAAATGACTGACATCCATGTTCATCGCAATCCTTTACGGTGGTGAGTAGGAGCCTCCATTTAACTAAGCTCAACCTTGTCCGAAAAAGCGAAACCTCATCAGGGTAGCCATCAACGCTCGTCATGACAGATTTTTCCTACGCCAAAATATGAGCTGTCACTGCTGGCGTTTTGTCATGGTTTGTAAAGAGCCAGCAAGCCGTCTCTCTTTAAATTGCAGGACATTTCCGAGACAATCCCCGCCGCCTTGTGCCGGTTGGAATCGGTGGCTAGTCTGCGATCCGTCACTGCTCATCAGTGATCGGGTTTAGTCGCCCGGATTCCAGTTGTGCGCAAGCTGTCACCCTGTTCATGGTGGCTGTGCGCAGGGCACCTTTGGGTGCGCCGGATCCAACTGGCCGGTCGACTAACCTGCGTACAGCCGCCACCCTCCGTTTAGTCGCGAAGGGGTCGGCTCCTTATCTACCAGTTGGAGCTACACCATGAATAAAGTCTTACCCGACCCACCCTTCGACCCCGCAAAAACCCGTGCCGCGTTCAACCGCGCCATTGACCATTACCTGCCCAGGCAGGGTTTCCACAGCGTCAACGACGATCTGAGTTTTGAAGATGCGTTGCTGTACACCGCCAGCCTGCTCGACAGTGCCTCAGCGACAGCGCTCGATTGTAGCGAGCTGCTGGACAGCCCCGTGCGGGCGAAGATTCTGGCGGTGTGGCATTTGCTGGAGATCGCCAGAACCACAGTGGATCGCTCTATCGAGTGCATGAAGCCCTTGAAGGCAGCACCGTAAAATGTGGGAGGGGGCAAGCCCCCTCCCAGATTGAATGCATTCCAATCCTCAGATCCTGCGGCGGCGGTTGAGGGCGGGAATGGCGGTTTGCGGCACTTCAACGCGCTGGACCTGCGCCACGGTCCTGGCGGCGAGTTGCGCCAGGGTTGGCTGGCTGAACAAGGTGCGTGCGTCCACTTCCAGCCCGGCCTTGCGCAGGCGGGCCACCAGGTTGACTGCCAGCAGCGAGTGCCCGCCCAGTTCGAAGAAGTGGTCGTGGCGCCCTACCCGCTCCAGTTTCAGTACGTCGGCCCAGATGCCGGATATCAAGGTTTCCACTTCGCCCTGGGGCGCTTCGTAGGCACGGCTGAGCACCGCGTCCAGGCCCGGCTCCGGCAGGGCCTTGCGGTCGAGTTTGCCGGCGGGGTTCAGGGGCAGTGCGTCGAGTTGTACGAAGGCGGCCGGCACCATGACTTCCGGCAGTTGCTCCAGCACATGGGCGCGCAAGGCTTGCAGGCTCGGCGCCTGGCCGCGCAGGGTGAAGTAGGCGACCAGGCGCTCATCGCGAATCAGCACCGCCACTTCACGCAACGCCGGGTGTGCACTCAGGCGTGCTTCGATTTCTCCCAACTCCAGGCGCACGCCGCGCAGTTTGACCTGGAAGTCATTACGCCCAAGGAACTCCAGATTGCCGTCCGGCAGGTAGCGCACCAGGTCGCCCGTGCGATACAGGCGGTCACCGACAACGAAGGGGCTGTCGATAAACCGCTCGGCAGTCATCTGCTCCAACCCCAGGTAGCCACGGGCTACTCCCACACCACCGATATGCAGTTGACCGCTGATGCCTATGGGGACCGGTGCGTCATGGGCATCCAACACGTACAGGCGGGTATTGTTGATCGGCCGGCCAATCGGCAGCTGCACCGCGGGTACCGGCGCGCCGGGTTCGAGGGTCCAGGCGCTGCTGTCGACCGTGGCTTCAGTAGGGCCGTAGACGTTGTGCAAGCGCACCTTGGGCAAGCGCGCCTGCACACCACGGGCCAGGGCTGCGGTCAGTTCGCCGCCGCCGCACAACACATCGGTGAGGCTGGTGCACAGCGCCGACTCGTCCAGCTCAAGAAACTGCTGCAACATCGCCGGCACAAACTTGATCACGCTGATGTGCTGCTCGCGAATCAACTGGGCCAGGTACGCAGGTTCACGATGACCATCGGGCCGCGCCAGCACCAGGCGCATACCGTTGCTCAATGGCCAGAACAGTTCCCACACCGAACCGTCAAAGCTGAATGGCGCGCGCTGCAACAAGGCGCCGCCTGCGGCGTCGGGGCACAATTGCGAGCCCCAGTGCAGCAGGTTACCCAGGCCGCGATGTTCGATCATCACGCCCTTGGGGATGCCGGTGGAGCCCGAGGTGTACATCACGTAGGCCAGATTGGCGACGCTCAAACCCGGTACCGACGGATTGTCGGTCGGCGCCTGGCTCCAGGTGCAGTGGTCGAAGTCGATCACGGGGATTGCAACCTCGCCCGGCACTTCGCGGGTAGCGCCGTGTACCAGCAGCGCCACCGGCTGGCTGTCGGCGAGCATGTAGGCCAGGCGTTCGCGTGGGTAGCCCGGGTCGAGGGGCACATAGGCACCGCCCGCCTTGAGAATGGCCAATAACCCCACCACCAGCTCCAACCCACGCTCCACACACAGTGCCACCCGCGAGTCGGGCTCTACCCCGTGCTCACGCAAGTGAAAGGCCAACTGGTTGGCGCGTTCGTTGAGTTCGCGATAGGTCAGTTGCTGTTCGCCGGCCTGCACCGCGATGGCATCGGGAATGTCCCGCGCATGGGCTTCGAACAGCGCCTGGACGGTGAGGGTTTGCGGGTAGTCCGTGGCGGTGGCGTTGAAGCCTGACAACTGGGTGTGCAACTCGCTGGCGGGCAACACCTGTATGTCGCCAAGCGGCATTTTCGGCGCCTGCTCAAGCGCATCCACCAGGCCGTTGAGCACCGTGTCAAAGTAGCTCAGCACCCGCTCGGCACCGACTGTGCACGGCGCCTTGGCCTTGAGCCGGAAACCGCTGGCCACGTCATCCACCGTCAACATCAGCGGGTAACTGAGGATGTCTTCACTGTTGAGCAAGGCCATGCCCGGTACCAGTTTGAGTTCGGGATCGGCCGAGGTGTGGCGGTAATTGAGCAGACTGTTGAACAACGGTGACACGCCGCTGCAACGCTGGGCCAACGCCAGGGAGGCTTGTTCGTGAGCGAGCAAGGCGCTCAGTTGTGTGTGGGTGTCGTGCAGTGCATCCACCACGTTTTGCCCGACCAGGCGCAGGCGCAGCGGCAAGGTGTTGATGAACATGCCCAACGCCCGCTCGGCACCCTCGCCGGCTTGCAAGCGGCCAAGCAGTACGGTGCCGAACACCACATCGTCGCGACTCGCCACCCGGCTGAGTACCTGGGCCCAGGCCAGGTGGAACAGGCTCGCGGCGCTCACGCCAAGAACGCGGGCCTGGCTGCGCAGGCGCAGGTTGAGCGCGTCACTGAGCAGGCGTTCGGCTTCTTCGGTCTCGGCACGCTTGGCCTGGCGCTCCTGCACGCCGAACGCCAGAGTCGGCTCATCCACCTCTGCCAACTGCTGGCGAAAGAACGCCTCGTGCGCAGCCTGGCGCACGGCTGATCGGGCTTGCGCCACCACATTGCGGTACGGCACCGGCACGGGCAGTTGCGCCTGTTGGCCGAGCAGATGGGCGCGGATCTCGTCCACCAACAGGGTGGTCGAAGTGGCATCGTTGACCAGGTGATGAAAGCGCAGCCTGGCGATCCAGCGCTGATGGTGAGGTTCTTCGGCGTAGTCCAGGGCCATCAGCGGCGCCTGGCGCAAGTCCAGCGGTTGAGCCGGCTCGCGCAGCGGTTCGACCCGCAACCGCGCTTTTCGCCACACCACCTGCATCGGTTGTTCAAGGGCATCCCACACCAGGCTGGTGCGCAGGATGTCATGGCGGTCGATCACTTGTTGCAGGGCGTGGGCGAAGGCATCCAGTTGCTCGCGGCGCGCAAAGCTGAACAGAGCCTGTTGCTGATACGGGTCGTGCGCATCGGTGATGTGGTGATAAAGCAAGCCTTCCTGCAACGGCGCCAGCGGGTAGATTTCCTGCACATTCGCTGCGCCACCAGGGATGCTTGCGACGATGTGGTCGAGGCTGGCTTGATCCAGCTCGGCCAAGGCGAGCAGATCGGTAGTGATATGCGTACAGCCTGGCGGGATTCGATTGTCTGGCACCGCCATTTCATTACCGCCACACGCTGCCGCCAGCGCCGCCAACGTTGGCTGGCCGAACAGCACCTGCACATCGGCACGCAGGCCGGCCTGGCGCATGCGCTGCACCAGTTGCACCGCCAACAGCGAATGCCCGCCCAACTCGAAGAAATGGTCGTGGCGCCCTACTTGCTGCACGTGCAGCAACTCGGCCCAGATCTGCGCAAGGGTAGCTTCCACACCGGCCTGCGCAGCTTCGAAGCGGCGAGTGACAAAGGCTTCCTGGCTGGGCGCGGGCAAAGCTTTGCGGTCGAGCTTGCCATTGGCGGTCAGGGGCAACGCCTCAAGGCGGACATAGGCCGCCGGCACCATATAGTCAGGTAACGAGGCCTGCAGATGGGCGCGCAGGGTTTGAATCTCGACTGGCTCACGCGGGATAAACCAGGCCAGCAATTGCCCTTGGCGAAACTGCACTACCGCGTCCTTGATCGCCGGGTGGGCGGCCAGGGCCGATTCGATTTCCCCCAGTTCGATGCGTACACCGCGGATTTTTACCTGGTCGTCGTTGCGTCCCAGGTACTCAAGATTACCGTCCGACAGCCAGCGCGCCAGATCGCCGGTGCGGTACATACGCGCGCCGTTGAAAGGATCGTCCAGGAAGCGTTCGGCATTCAGTTCAGGACGGTTCAGATACCCCCGCGCCACGCCCTTGCCGCCCACATACAACTCCCCCACTGCGCCAATCGGCACCGGGCGTTGTTGCGCATCCAGCAGATAAACCTGGGCGTTGGCGACCGGCGCGCCGATGTGCAGCGGCTGGCCCACCTCAATGGCTCCGGAGGTGGCAACCACAGTGGCTTCGGTAGGGCCGTAGTTGTTGATCAGTGCAAACGTCTGCGCCTGGGTGAACGTGCGCAGGCGATCGCCGCCAATCAGCAAGGTGCGCAAGGTAGGATGCCCAAGCTGCTGGCTAAAGGCGTATTCGGCCACAGGCGTGGGCAGGAAACACACGTCCAGTGGCTGCGCGCGCCACCAGTCGAGCAGCGCATCGATATCTTCCGCACCGTCGTGGGCCGGTGGCAGGTGCAGCGTTGCACCCACGCATAACGCCGGCCAGACTTCCCAGGCCATGGCATCAAAACCAAAGCCGGCGACGCTGGCGGTATGGCTGCCCGCGTGCAGGTCGAACGCCCGGCAGTGCCAGTCCACCAGGTTCGATACGCTGTGGTGCTCCACCATCACGCCCTTGGGCAAGCCGGTGGAGCCGGAGGTGTAAATCACATAGGCCAGGTTCGACGGCGAGACCGCAACCTGGGGGTTACTGTCGATGTGCGAGGTGACCTGCTCCAGCGCGATCACTGGCACCGTGGAGACAGGCAGGCGCTGGCGCAAATCCTGCTGGGTCAGGATTGCCACAGGCGCACTGTCTTGCAGCAGGTAGTCCAGGCGTTCAGCCGGATGGGCCGGATCCAGCGGCACGTAGCAGGCGCCGGATTTGAGCACTGCCAACAACCCCGCCAACGTGTCCAGCCCGCGTCGGGCCAGCACGGCCACGCGATCATCCGGCTGTACGCCGTGTGCCAACAGTTGATGCGCCAGGGCATTGGCCTGACGGTTGAGGTGGGCGTAGGTCAGCTGATGGCCCTGATACACCGCGGCAATGGCGTCGGGCGTGTGTGCGGCTTGCGCTTCAATCCGCCGGTGCAAGGTTTGCGGCAGTGCGTTGGGCTGCGCGGTGGCGTTCCAGTGCAGCAGCCGAGCCTGAGCTTCAGGCGCCAGCATGGAAAACTCACCGACCGGCAACGAGGGGTCTTCCAGCCCTTGCTCCAACAGCCAGGTGAAGCCGCGCGCCATCGCCTGGACTTCGTCGTGCTGGAAGTACGCCTCGTTGTAGACGCAATGCAGCCACGCACTGTCCTGGTAGCGGTTGCTGCGCAGGTGAATGGCGATCGGCAATGCCTCATGGTGGTTGGACACCTTGATGGCGCGCGCCTGCACCTGACCGAAGCGCAGGTCATGGTCGTCCTGCTCGAACGACACCGACAGGTCGAACAACTGCCCGCGATCGGT
Organism: Pseudomonas sp. B329; assembly: GCF_023127835.1. Lineage (NCBI taxonomy): Bacteria > Pseudomonadati > Pseudomonadota > Gammaproteobacteria > Pseudomonadales > Pseudomonadaceae > Pseudomonas > Pseudomonas sp. B329. The sequence continues at coordinate 40,653 of NZ_SPKP01000053.1, forward strand.
TCGTCGCAGGCGCAGCTCACGGTTCATCTCGCTTAACGGGAAGCGCTGATGGCGGAAATCCTGCTTGAGCTGATCGCGTATGCCGCGCACCAGCTCACCAAAAGGCAACCCTTCGCTGAACTGAAAACGCACCGCACTGACCTGGGCAAACATGCCGACGGTGGCGCGAAAACGCGCGTTGGAGCGGTTGAGAATCGGCAGCCCCACTACCCATTCCTGGCGTTGACTGGTGCGGCTGAAATACACGTACATCGCCGCCAGCAACACATGAAAAGCCGACGCCTGGCAGCGGTTGGCGACCTGCTCCATACGGTCGAGCAGCGCCACCGCAAAGCCTTCCAGGAAGGTGTTGCTCGACGCCTTGGTGGTTTGCTTCGGCGTCAGCAGTGGCTCGGGCAGTACCTGGAACTTGTCCAGCCAATAGTCGCGGTCACGGGCGTAACGGGCCGAGTGCAGGTAGCGCTGGTCGTTGTCGATAAAGTCGATATAGGACGGTGCGAACGGCTCCACGTGACGGCCCTGCTCCAGGGCGGTGTACAACTGCGCGAGGGATTGCAGCAACTGGCCGAAGCCCCAACCATCGAGAATCAGGTGATGGGCCTGGATACCGAGGTGGTAGTGGTCGTCGTCGAGTTTGACCAGCAGGACGCGCACCAGCGGCGCGCCGCTCATCATGAACGGTCGGGCCATTTGCGCCTGCATCAGGGCCCGGCTCGCGGCGCACGGGTCGGGTAACGCCGCGAAGTCATGCAAGGCCACGTCCACCGGCAGTGCCGAAGCGAAGGTTTGCCGCGCCAGCCCTTCGGCGTCGGTATGCAATTGAATGCGCAACGCATCGTGTCTGGACACCAGCTGCGCTACGGCCTGCTGGATGCGCTCGGGCATCACTGGGCCGGCAACATCCAGATAGCCGCCAATGTTATACAGCGGCGAATCGCCCACGCGCATCTGATCAAGCCAAATGTCCTGTTGGGCGGCAGTGAGGGGGAAGCTGGCCGGCTGGCGGGAGGAATACTGCATAAGATCCTTCTCATGGGGGTCAGGCACTGGCCGCGCAGGGTGGCCCATTACGCCGAATTTGCCGGATTTGAGCATGGGGGGGCCGCAGGCGTCTGTCACCCGAAACCCGGACATTCAAATGGATGGAACGGGCTTGGTGGGTCGTTCACTGCTGAAACGATTAAAGCGCTGTAGGAGATTGGCTATACATGGCCGATGCTGGCACTTTGAAATTCTGCAAAGTTTTAAACTTTTACCTTAAATATCATCCAGTTAATTAAACCTAAAAATACCTTGCGAGCGTTCGTTGCCGGTTTTATTGACCAGAAACGTCGGAATAATGGCGCAGATTTTATGGCAGCTTGTGTCCCGCGTTTCCGCTACATACGTAGGACAAATCCATATGGCTAAATAAAAACTCGAACGCCGAGTCACGTTCAAGCAGTACGGATCGCCCCGCCGCAGCCCGGAGCCTCCGCAGACGGTTTTCGACATCAAGGATGAGATGGCTATGAATCTGACCCGCAGTATTGGCGACACACAGGGCCCGCATTTTTATGCCGAAATGGGCGAGTTGATTTCAAACAGCGGCCATGAACGCTTCGCCGCAGACATGTTGCACCTGGTAGACAAATGGGTGCCGATTCACCTGGTGGACCTCAGCGAATGGACGCTCGATGAGCTGCGCGACCGCGTGCTCGACATCAAGCTGCTGGGCAGCGCCGGGCTGAAAAAGGAGTTGTCTGTACCCCAGACACTGCACCCGTTGAACGACCACCCGCTGATGCGCGAAATGCTGCGCATGCAAGACCCGTTGTTGATCCAGATGAAAGCCAAGGCCAACAGCGCGCACCCGTTGGGCAGTTCGCACCAGTGCAACCTGGTATCGCGCCAAGGGAATCGACGCTGTGTGATTTCGTTCTACCGGCCGCCAACCCAGCGTGGGTTTTCCCTGGCTGAGTTGTCGTTTCTCAAGTGCTTGTCGGACACCCTGTTGCCTTTGATGGAGCGGCACGCGCAACTGCTGCGTCAGGTGCCGCACGCCGAGACGGAGCCGGCCCACACCCTGCTGGAACAATCGCAATTGCAGCGCGAGTTCTACAAGCGCCTGGCTCTGAGCGATATCACCCTTTCGGCGCGCGAGCAGGAAGTGTGCCTCGGCCTGCTGACCGGCGGCACCGTGCCGCAGATCGCGGAAAAACTCAGTGTGAAAAACAGCTCGATCGAAACCTACCTCAAGCGCGCCGCCGCCAAGCTGGGCGTGAGCGGCCGGCATGGCCTGGCCAAATGGATGGTGGGTGCCTGATGAACAAACGGATGCTTTGCTGCGTCGGGGTGGCGTGGACGCTCAGTGGCTGTTCGCTGATCCCCGAGTATCAGCGGCCAGCAGCGCCGACGCCTGCGCAGTTTCCTCAAGGCGGCGTGTACAGCCTGGCGCAGGCCGGCGACCTGACGCAGAATCCGGATTGGCAGCAGCTGTTCCACGACCCGGCGCTGCAACGGTTGATTGCCGATGCCCTGGTCAACAACCGCGACCTGCGGGTAGCCGCCCTGAATGTAGAGGCGTTCCAGGCGCAGTATCGTATACAGCGCGCCGACCTGTTCCCGGCGATCTCCGCCAGCGGTGCCGGCAAGCGTCAGAAATTGCCGGGTAACGTGACAGGCACCGGCAAATCGGCGATCACCTCCAACTATTCCGCCACCTTGGGCCTGAGCGCTTATGAGCTGGACCTGTTCGGCCGCGTGCGCAGCCTCAGCGAACAGGCGTTGCTGACTTACCTGGGCACCGAAGAAGCCCGGCGCAGTGCGCAATTGAGCCTGGTGGCGAACGTGGCCAACGCCTACCTGACCTGGCGCGCCGATCAGGAACTACTGGCCCTGGCCGAGCAAACCCTGGTGGCCAACGACCACAGCTGGCAACTGACCAGCCGCAGCAAAAACGCAGGCAAAGCTTCGGCGCTGGAGGTGGTGCAAGCCCTTACCGCAGTGGAAAGCACCCGCGCCAGCGTCGCTCGCTATGAACGCCAGGTCGCCCAGGACCTTAACAACCTCGTGCTGCTGGTGGGCGGTCCGGTGGATGAGCATCTGCCCGCTCGCCCGCTGGCCGATGATCTGGTCGCCCGCGTCCCCGCCGGGTTGCCCTCCGACCTGCTGCAACGCCGCCCGGATATCCTCCAGGCCGAATACCAGTTGCAGGCGGCCAACGCCAATATCGGCGCCGCCCGTGCTGCGTTCTTTCCGTCCGTGACCCTCACGGCCAATGCCGGCAGCACCAGCAAGGAGCTGTCGGGGCTGTTCAAGGGCGGCTCTGGCACCTGGACCTTCCAGCCGCAAATCAACCTGCCGATCTTCAACGCCGGCAGCCTGCGTGCCAGCCTCGATTACGCCAAGTTGCAGAAGGACATCACGGTGGCCCAGTACGAAAAGTCCATCCAGAGCGCCTTCCAGGAAGTGGCCGACGGCCTTGCCGCTCGCCAGACCTTCAACGACCAACTGGATGCGCAACGGGATTTCGTTGCCGCCAACCAGAACTATTACGACCTGGCCCAGCACCGCTACCGCAGCGGCGTGGACAGCAACCTGACGTTCCTCGATGCGCAGCGTGCGTTGTTCAGCTCGCAACAGGCGTTGATCGTGGACAGGCTGGCGCAGCTGGTGGCGGAGGTGAACTTGTATACGGCGTTGGGTGGAGCGTGGCGCGTCAACGCAACGCCGACTGCCGCAACCGATACTCCCCCGGCGTCATCTGCGCATACCGCAGGAAAAACCGGCTGAAATACGCCGGGTCCTTGAACCCCAGCTGGTAGCAGATTTCATTTGCGGAGCTGCCGGTAAACAACAGAAGGCGTTTGGCCTCTTGCATCAGGCGTTCAAGAATCAGGCGCTTGGAGGGCAGGTCGGCGATGCGTCGGCACACCTCATTGAGGCGCGCCTGGGTCACGCCGATGGCCTGGGCATAACGCGCCAGCGGCCAATGCTCCAGGTAATGGGCTTCGATCAGTTCGTTGAAGCGGTGAAAAATCCGCAGGTCTTCATGGGCCGTCGGCCGTGCCGGCAGGGCGTGGGCGCACAGGCGCAGCAGGCGGATCATGATCAAGCGCGTCAGGCTGTCGAGGGCGGCTGCGCGGCCTGCCCGTTCGGCGTTGATCTCGCCGCACAGTTCTTCGAAAAGCTGGTCCAGCCCATCGGCGTCGGCGCCCAGCGCGACACACGCAGCCCCGGAGGCGAGGCTGGGGTCGGCGTCGATCAAGCCCCACACCAGTTGCTGGCGCACCGTCAGCACATGCCCGTCGGCATCGGCTTCGGTGACGAAGGCGTGGGCCACCGTGGGCGGCGTGAGAAAAAACATCGGCCCTGCTTCGACGTACTGGCGGTCGTCCAGATACACCCGCACCGCGCCACTCTTGACGTAATGCACCTGGAAAAACCGGTCATGGCGATGCACGGCCATATTGCGCCCGAAAAAACCTGCCAGGTTGCCCAGCTTGTCGTAATGCACCTCGGCGTCGCTGTAACGCTGGTCGTAGACCTGCCCGAGGTTGATGTTGGGAATCGGCTGCACGTCGCCCTCCTCTTGTTGTTGTGATGCCATCGGAGTGTGCCACGCTTGACGGTAGTTAACATATTAATTATAAAGTTAACAACTTAACGAACTGCCTATGCAGCCGTCGTCACCGCCAGGAGAAACGCATGAGCCGTACCCTGCATGATGTTGCCAGCGGCACCCTGTTCGGCGTTGCGCTGAACTACCAGGGCCTGCTGGACCAACATCTCGCCGCCTTCGAGCAGGCGCCCTACCAGAAGCCGCCAACCAAGCCAGTGTTGTTCATCAAGACGCCCAACACCCGTAATGCCCATGGCGGCGTGGTGTTGCAGCCTGCAGGCGAGCGCCTGCAACCGGGCCCGGCGCTGGGCGTGGTGATCGGCCAGCGCGCCAGCCGCGTCAGCCTGGACAATGCCATGGCCCATGTCGCCGGGTATGTGGTGGTCAACGAATTCAGCCTGCCGGAAGACAGCTATTACCGCCCTGCCGTCAAAGCCAAATGCCGCGATGGGTTTTGCGCCTTGGGCCCGCAAGTGATTGAGCGGGATCAAGTGGCCAACCCCAACGAGCTGTCCCTCAAGCTCTTCGTCAATGGCGAGCTGCGCCAGCAAAACTCCACCGCCCATTGGGTGCGCGACATCCCACAATTGATCGCCGAGATCAGCGAGTTCATGACCCTGCATCCCGGTGACGTGCTGATCACCGGTACACCGGAGGGCCGTGTGGATGTGCAGCCGGGTGATCGTGTTGAAGTTGAAATCACTGGCGTCGGCCGCCTGCTCAATATCGTTCAGGCGGAGGCACTGGCATGAAGCGCGCACGTATCCGTTTTGAAGGTCAGATCCATGCCGTGCAGGTAGACGACGATCACAGCGTGCGCCTCAGCGATGGCCGGCGGCTTGCCGAAGATCAGGTGCAATGGCTGCCGCCCGCCACCGGCAATATGTTCGCCCTGGGCTTGAACTACGCCGATCACGCCGCCGAACTGGCCTTCACACCGCCGACCGAACCGCTGGCCTTTATCAAGTCGGTCGGCACCTACACCGGTCACCGCCAGGTCAGCTGGCGCCCGGACAACGTCGCCTACATGCACTACGAGTGCGAACTGGTGGCGGTGATCGGCAAGACCGCGCGCAACGTCAAGCGCGCCGACGCCCTGGATTACCTGGCCGGCTACACGGTGTGCAACGACTACGCGATCCGCGACTACCTGGAGAACTACTACCGCCCCAACCTGCGGGTTAAAAACCGCGACGCCACCACCCCGGTGGGCCCGTGGATCGTCGACGTGGCCGATGTGCCCGACCCAGGCAACCTGAAATTGCGCACCTGGATCAACGGCGAGCTGCGCCAGGAAGGCAGCACCCAAGACATGATTTTCGATATCCCCTACCTCATCGAATACCTGTCCAGCTTCATGACCCTGCAACCCGGCGACATGATCGCCACCGGCACGCCCGAGGGCCTGGCCGATGTGGTGCCGGGCGATGAAGTGGTGGTGGAAGTCGAAGGCGTGGGCCGCCTGGTCAACCGTATTGTCAGTGAGACGGAGTTTTTCTCCGTGCGCAAAGAGGCTTGAACAACATGATCAAACACTGGATCAACGGCCGTGAGGTCGAGAGCAAAGACGTATTCATCAACTACAACCCGGCCACCGGCGAGGCCATCGGCGAAGTCGCCAGCGGTGGTGCCGATGAAGTCGCACAAGCCGTGGCGGCGGCCAAGGAGGCGTTTCCCAAGTGGGCCAACACCCCGGCCAGGGAGCGCGCACGCTTGATGCGCAAGCTCGGCGAATTGATTGAACAGAACGTGCCTCGCCTGGCCGAGCTGGAAACCCTCGACACCGGCCTGCCGATCCACCAGACCAAAAACGTGCTGATCCCACGGGCCTCGCACAACTTCGACTTTTTCGCCGAAGTCTGCACCCGCATGGACGGCCACAGTTATCCGGTGGACGACCAGATGCTCAACTACACCCTGTACCAGCCGGTAGGCGTGTGCGGGTTGGTGTCGCCATGGAACGTGCCGTTCATGACCGCCACCTGGAAGACCGCGCCGTGCCTGGCGCTGGGCAATACCGCCGTATTGAAAATGTCGGAGCTGTCGCCACTGACCGCCAATGAACTGGGACGCCTGGCGGTGGAAGCCGGGATCCCCAACGGCGTGCTCAATGTGATCCAGGGCTACGGCGCGACCGCTGGTGATGCACTGGTACGCCATCCGGATGTACGGGCGATTTCCTTTACCGGCGGCACTGCCACTGGCAAGAAAATCATGCAGACCGCCGGCCTTAAAAAGTACTCCATGGAACTGGGCGGCAAGTCGCCGGTGCTGATTTTTGAAGACGCCGACCTAGAGCGCGCCCTCGACGCCGCACTGTTCACGATCTTCTCCCTGAACGGCGAGCGGTGCACCGCCGGTAGCCGGATCTTTATTCAGGAAAGCGTCTACCCGCAATTTGTCGCCGAGTTCGCGGCGCGGGCCAAGCGCCTGATCGTAGGCGACCCGCAGGACCCCAAAACCCAGGTCGGTTCGATGATCACCCAGGCCCATTACGACAAGGTCACCGGCTACATCAAGATCGGTCTGGAGGAAGGCGCCACACTGCTGGCCGGCGGCCTGGAGCGCCCGGCCAACTTGCCGGCGCACCTGAGCCGCGGCCAGTTTATCCAGCCAACGGTGTTTGCCGATGTGAACAACCGGATGCGCATCGCCCAGGAAGAAATCTTTGGTCCGGTGGTGTGCCTGATCCCGTTCAAGGACGAAGCCGAAGCGCTGCAACTGGCCAACGACACCGAATACGGGCTGGCGTCCTATATCTGGACCCAGGACATCGGTAAGGCTCATCGGCTGGCGCGCGGTATTGAGGCGGGCATGGTATTTATCAATAGCCAGAACGTGCGCGATTTGCGTCAGCCCTTTGGCGGGGTGAAAGGCTCGGGCACCGGGCGCGAGGGTGGCCAGTACAGCTTTGAAGTGTTTGCCGAGATCAAGAACGTGTGTATTTCCATGGGCAGTCATCACATTCCGCGCTGGGGTGTGTAGCCCAGGATCAAACAAGCCTCCTGTGGGAGCCGGGCTTGCCCGCGATGCAGACACCGCGGTCCTTCAGCCTTACCGAGTCGATGCAATCGCAGGCAAGCCAGCTCCCACAGGGACGTCACAAGCCTTACAAGAATAATTATTCAGGAGAATCATCATGGGCGAAGTGGTTCTGGCAGCGAAGATCTGCCACGTACCGTCGATGTACCTGTCGGAACTGCCCGGCAAGCATCACGGCTGTCGCGAAGCGGCGATTGCCGGGCACAAGGAAATCGGCCGGCGCGCCCGCGAACTGGGGGCCGACACCGCCGTGGTGTTCGACGTGCACTGGCTGGTCAACAGCGGTTATCACGTCAACTGTGGCGAGCAGTTCCAGGGCACCTACACCAGCAACGAGCTGCCGCACTTCATCAAGAACATGGATTACGCCTACCCCGGCTGCCCCGAGTTGGGCGAGCTGATCGCCGCCGAAGCCAACCTGGCCGGCGTGCGCAGCATGGCCCATAACATCCCGAGCCTGGAGCTGGAATACGGCACGCTGGTGCCCATGCGTTACATGCACATGGGCGTGCCCGAGGATGAAAAATTCAAGGTGATTTCCATTGCCGCCTGGTGTGCCTGGCATCGTCTGGAAGACAGCTTCGCCTTTGGCGCCGCCGTGCGCCGAGCCATCGAAAAGAGTGACCGCAAGGTGCTGGTGCTGGCGTCCGGCTCGTTGTCCCACCGTTTTTCCGACGACCGCCAGGCCGAAGCGAATATCCACAACTGGACCCGTGAGTTTGACAAGCAGGTAGACCTGCACGTCGTCGAGATGTGGCAGCAAGGCCGCTTCAAAGAGTTCTGCGCGATGCTGCCGGACTACGCCGAACACTGCTTTGGCGAAGGCAAGATGCACGACACCGCCATGCTCCTGGGCCTGCTGGGTGGGCCGGACTATGCCCAGCCGGCCGAGATCATCACGCCGCCGTTCGGCAGTTCGGGCACTGGCCAGATCAACGCGATTTTCCCGCTGTAGCTTTGGGAGAAACCTATGCCGCACTTTATCGCTGAGTACACCGACAACCTTGAACCTCAGGCCGATTTGCCTGGCCTGTTTGAAAAAATCCACCGCGTGCTGGGCGACAGTGGCGTGTTTCCGTTGGGCGGCATCCGTAGCCGTGGTGTGCGCCTGGACACCTGGCGCATGGCCGACGGCAAGCATGACTACGCCTTCGTGCACATGACCCTCAAGGTCGGCAACGGCCGCGACCTGGCCACGCGCCAGGCGGTGGCCGAAGCCGTGTTCGCGGTGATCACCGCGCACTTCGCCCAATTGCAGGCGCAGCGGTTGTTGGCGCTGTCGTTCGAGATGGTCGAGTTGCACCCACAGCTCAACTTCAAGCAGAACAATGTGCATGCGTTTCTGAATAACGCGGCGGGATAAAAACCTGCCCTCCCCTCACGGCCACTCAGACAAAAAGTACAACATCATGAGCACAGCCCACTCCACTGCAAGCCTGCGGCTTGCCGAGCACGACCGCACCCATCGTTTGGTGACCTGGCGCCTGATGCCCTTGTTGCTGGTGTGTTACCTGTTCGCCCACCTGGACCGTATCAACATCGGCTTCGCCAAGATGCAGATGAGCCACGACCTGCAGTTCAGCGACACGGTGTACGGCTTTGGCGCCGGGCTGTTTTTCATTGCCTACGCGCTGTTCGGCGTGCCCAGCAACATGGCCCTGGACCGGGTCGGACCACGGCGCTGGATCGCCTGCCTGATGGTGGTGTGGGGCCTGCTCTCCACCGGCATGTTGTGGGTGGAAAGTGCTAGGGGCTTCTACGTGCTGCGCTTTTTGCTGGGGGTGGCCGAAGCCGGATTTTTCCCGGGGATTCTGGTGTTTCTCAACCGCTGGTACCCGGCGCGGCGACGTGCCCAGGTCACCGCCTTGTTTGCCATTGCCGTGCCCATGGCCGGGGTGTTGGGCGGGCCGATTTCCGGGGCGATCCTGGAGAACTTCCACGACGTGGGCAGCCTGCGCGGCTGGCAATGGATGTTCCTGATCGAAGGTGCGCCCGTGGTACTGCTGGGGCTGGTGGTGCTCAAGTGCTTGCCGGACAGTTTCGAAGTGGTGCACTGGTTGAGCAGCGAACAAAAACAGCAACTGCGCACCCAGTTGAGCAACGAAGAACAGCGCAAGACCATCACCTCGTTCAGCGGCATCCTGCGGGACCCGCAAGTGTGGCTGCTGGTGGCCGTGTACTTTGCGGTGATGCTGGCGGTCAACACCCTGGCGTTCTGGATGCCGACCCTGATCCACGGCGCCGGCATCGGCCGCGACAGTCAGGTCGGCTTGCTCAGCGCCGTGCCCTACCTGGCCGGCTGCTTCTTCATGCTCGGCTGCGGGCGCTCGTCCGATCGCCAGCGCGAGCGTCGCTGGCATTTATGCGTGCCCCTGCTGATGGCCGCTGTCGGCATTGCCGTCGCGGGCCTGGCGCCCGGCAATGCGCTGCTGGTGATGAGCGGGTTGGTGGTCGCCGGCATGGGCGCCAGCGCGGCGCTGCCGATGTTCTGGCAACTGCCGCCGGCGTTTCTTTCCAATACCACTCAGGCGGCGGGCATCGCCATGATCAGCTCGTTCGGCAGCATCGCCGCGTTCCTCGCGCCCTACCTGATCGGCTGGATGCGCGACGCCACCCAGAGCGCCAGCCTGGCCCTGTACGTACTCGCCCTGTTTATCGCCCTCGGTGGCCTGCTGGTGCTGCGCACTCAGGCCGCCATCGTCAACCCACACTAGAGACCGTTGCCATGCTCGACTCCCAGCAAATCCTAGCGGCCGCCGCCCACCTGGACCGCGCCGAACGCAGCCGCGAACAGGTGCGTCAGTTTTCCCTCGACTACCCCGGCATCACCCTCGAGGATGCGTACGCCATCCAGCGCGAATGGGTTGCGCAAAAGATCAAGAACGGGCGCACGCTCAAGGGCCACAAGATCGGCCTCACTTCACGAGCCATGCAGGTTTCTTCGAACATCACCGAGCCCGATTACGGCGCCCTGCTCGATGACATGTTTTTCGACGAAGGCAGTGATATTCCCTTCGAACGCTTCATCGTGCCGCGTGTGGAAGTGGAACTGGCGTTCATCCTTGGCAAGCCGCTCAAGGGCCCCAACTGCACGGTGTTCGATGTGCTCGATGCGAGCGAATGGGTGATTCCCGCGCTGGAGATCATCGACGCACGCATCCAGCAGGTCGACCCACAGACCAACGCCACCCGCAAGGTGTTCGATACCATCTCCGACAACGCCGCCAATGCCGGCGTGGTACTCGGTGGCCGGGCTGTGCGCCCCACCGAGATCGACCTGCGCAAAGTGCCGGCGGTGCTGTATCGCAATGGCGTGATCGAAGAGTCCGGCGTCTCGGCGGCAGTGCTCAACCACCCGGCCAAGGGCGTGGCGTGGCTGGCCAACAAGCTGGCGGCGCATGACGTCACCCTACTGCCGGGCCAGGTGATTCTCGGCGGCTCGTTTACCCGTCCGGTGGCCGCTCGCCCCGGGGATACCTTCCACGTCGACTACGACCTGCTCGGTTCGATCGCCTGTCGCTTCGTCTGAACACTGGAGGATTGTCATGGACATGCCTATCAACCGCTTCAAACAACGCCTTCACAACGGCGAGGTGCAGATCGGTCTGTGGCTTGGCCTCGCCAATGCCTATAGCGCCGAGTTGGCCGCCAATGCCGGTTTCGACTGGCTGTTGATCGACGGCGAACATGCGCCCAACCACCTGCCGGGGATGCTTGCGCAATTGCAGGCCATCGCGCCCTACCCCAGCCAGGCGCTGATTCGCCCGGTGGTCGGCGACACGGCATTGATCAAGCAACTGCTCGATATCGGCGCGCAGACGCTGCTGGTGCCCATGGTCGAAAGCGCTGCCCAGGCCCAAGAACTGGTGCGCGCCCTGCACTACCCGCCCCAGGGTATTCGCGGCGTCGGCAGTGCCCTGGCCCGTGCTTCGCGCTGGAACAGCATCACCGACTACCTCGACCAGGCCGACGCGCAGATGTGCCTGCTGGTGCAGATTGAAAACCGCGAGGGCCTGGCCAATCTGGACGCTATCACCGCCGTCGAAGGCGTGGACGGTGTGTTCATCGGCCCGGCGGACTTGAGTGCGGCCATGGGGCATCGCGGTAACCCCGGGCATCCTGAAGTGCAGGCGGCGATAGAGGACGCGATCGTGCGCATTGTTCAAGCGGGCAAGGCGGCGGGGATTCTCAGTGCCGATGAACGCCTGGCGCGGCGCTATATCGAACTGGGCGCAACGTTCGTGGCGGTGGGAGTGGATACCACCGTGTTGATGCGCGGGTTGCAAAGCCTGGCCGGGAAGTTCAAAGACGTACCGGTGGCTGCCAATACCGGTGGTGTCTACTGAGATCCAATGTGGGAGCTGGCTTGCCTGCGATAGCGGTGTATCAGCGACAAATAAGCCAGCTGACCCGACGCTATCGCAGGCAAGCCAGCTCCCACAGTTGACCCGCGGTGGTTCAGTCATTAGTTCAGCGCTTGATGTTCTTCAAGTCATCCAACAACCCCAGCAAGGTCTGGAATTTCTCTTCGCCAAGCTGATCCTGCAAACGCTGGTAGTTGGCCTCCATGCACTGGCTCATGGACTCGAAACTCGCCTTGCCCTTGTCCGCCAGGGTAATGAGCACCCGGCGCTGGTCCTGTTCGGCCTTGCGTCGGTGCACCATGCCGGCGGCTTCCATGCGCACCAGCACGCCGGTCATGCTCGGCTTGAGGATGCACGCCAGTTCCGCCAGTTGGTAAATCTCCAGCTCACCGTGCTGTTCGAGGATGCGGATGATGCGCCATTGCTGTTCGGTCAGGCCGTGTTCATTCAGGGACGGGCGGAAAAAACTCATCGCGGCCTCACGCGCTTGCAGCAAGGCCAGGGTCAGGGATTGTCGAGGTTTGGACATAGGATCAGGGTCACGAAGTATTTAGTTAATAATTTAACGAAACTCTAACATTCCCCGCCAGCGAGCGCGCTATAACTTGTGTGTGTCCTCGCCCGTGGCGCGCTGAATCAAAAAACCGGGCACGCAGGATCAAGACTTCCAGCCCGTCAGGGGCCCTAATGGAGGCATCCGCTTTAGCGCCTTCCTTCACTTTTTCAGGCTGCGCCATGATCAACATCGAAACCCCTACGTATTACACCGCCACCAAGAAATACAACCTCAGCTTCCCCACCCTGGAGCAAGACATCGACGCGGACGTCGTGGTGATCGGTGGCGGCTTTTCCGGGATCAACACCGCGCTGGAACTGGCGGAAAAAGGCATCACCAATATCGTGGTGCTTGAAGCGCGCTACCTGGGCTTTGGCGGCACCGGCCGCAACGGCGGGCAGATCATGGCGGGCATCGGCCATGACCTGGAGAAGATCAAGAAGGACGTGGGCGAAGACGGCCTGCGCCAAGTGTTCGAGATCAGCGACCTGGGCGCAGATATCATCAAGAACCGCATCGCCAAGTACAACATCGATGCCGATTTCTGCCACGGCTACGGCTATATGGGCTTCAACGCCCGCCAGGAAAAAACTCTGCGCGCCTGGGAGAAGGACTTCAAGTCGGTCAACAGCCAGCATGAAATCCGCTTTCTCGGCGGCTCGGATGTGCAGCAGATCATCGGTTCCAACGCCTACACCAGTGCGCTGCTGCACATGGGCGGCGGGCATGTGCACTCGCTGAACCTGCTGCTGGGCGAGGCCACCGCGCTGGCCGGCCATGGGGTAAGGATTTTTGAAAACAGCCCGGCCCTGGAGGTCAGCTACGGCGAACGCATCACCGTGCGCACCGGGCGCGGTTCGGTACGCGCCGGCAAGTTGCTGTGGGCCTGTGACAGCTTTCTCAACAAGCTCGAACCGGAACTGCACCGCTCGACCATCAACACCTACGCGTTCCAGATGATGACCGAGCCGTTGTCCGAAGAATTGATCCAGCGCATCAGCCCGATCCGTGGCGCCTACAGCGATATCCGCCCGGTGATCGACTACTACCGCGTAACCAATGAAAACCGCCTGCTGTTCGGCGCCGCGACGCCTTTGGTCGAGCATATTCCCGGCGACCTGAAAGCCTGGAACCGCCACCTGATGCTGAAGATTTTCCCCTACCTCAAGGACGTGAAAATCGACCTGGCCTGGGGCGGCCCGATGGCGTGCAGCCCGAATCTGTTCCCGCAGATCGGCACCTTGCCGGGGCGCAGCAATGCGTTTTTCGTGCAGGGCTATTCAGGCTTTGGCGTCACGCCCAGCCACATCATCTGCAAGGTCCTGGCCGAAGGCATGAGCGAAGGCTCGGCGCGCTATGACCTGGTCAGCTCGATCCGCCGCCCGACCATCATCGGCAAGGACGCAATTCGCCCTCTGCTGCTGACGGCGGGCAAATCCTGGCACCAATTGTCCGGCTACTGGAACGGGCGTCGTTGATTCGCTTTTTTTCACTCATCAGGAACCACTGCCATGACCCTCACCACCGTCAAACATAACGTCCAGCTGTCGGAACTCGATGCCTGGGGCACCGTGGCCGACCTCGGCTCACAGATCCTTGAAGGCGAGGTGCGCGCCTTCGGCAAGATGACATTCGGCGCACCTACCGATGCGGTCAGCAGCGCTTACTTCGGCACCACCCAGGGCAAATTCCGCATGGTCTACCCGTTCGCCGAACAAGCCACGGTGGTCACCGGCGAGGTGATACTCACCGATGAGTCCACCGGCCAGTCCACCCGCTACAAGGCCGGTGACAGCTGGTTTGTGACCAAGGGCACGCCGGTGCTGTGGGAAGTGGTCAGCGAGAGTTTCGTCAAACACTACTTCGCCGTCGTGTAAGGAGCCTTGCCATGAGCACTTCTTCTGACTGGATCACCGTGGGCGCCCTGGCCGACGGTTTTGCACCCGAAGCGTTCATCCTGCCGAACCTCGCCGACCTGGCGGGCCAGACCTTCACTCTGCACTTTGCCAATGGCTGGCAGATCGAGCATCGCTTCGAACAGGAGCGCCTGGCCTGGCACGCCGCCGACGGACACTCCAGCGGCAGTGCAGCCTACCGCGCCAGCTCGATTCGCCCGGGCCTGTACCTGGTGGACTTCATCAAGCACGAGGCCGGGCAAAGCTGGTCGATCAGCCTGGTGCTGGACACGCCAACTGCCTCCTTTACCGCGGTGATTGGCCGTATGCCGGAGCCGGCAGAGACCCACGAAGGTCTTTACCACCGCGCCCTGGCCGGCAAACCGCTGACCTCGGTGCACGCCGAGTTCCTCCACGGCAGCCTCGACCGGCCGTGGCAGGAGGGCCATTGCCTGCACGCCCCCACCGAGGAACTGGTGGGCCTGCGCAACCACTACCGCTACAGCCCCAGCGAGGTCTACGAGCACATCTACCTCAACCCGCGGTTCTATGCCTGGCAATGCCTTGAGGGTGTGGAGAAAGGCTTGTGCGACACCGACCGCTGCCATTACTACAAGATCGCCGAGCAGCTGTACCTGTTCGTCTGGCAGGAGAAGATCGTGCCCACCCTCGGCCTGGTGCTGATCGACCTGCAACAACACCGCAGCGACGGCAAGATCTTCGGCTACGCGGGGGCATCCTTCGACGCGCTGTCGAACTTCCCGATCAGTTCCTATTGCCAGGTGCTCAACCGCACGGAGTACCCCCGTGACTGAGCCGCGCACGGTAGTGATCACCGGGGCCGGCACCGGCATCGGCGCCGCCTGTGCCCGGCTGTACGCGCAGGAAGGCGCACGGCTGGTACTGATCGGCCGGCGCCGCGAGCCACTGGAACAGGCGGCGCAGGCCAGCGGCGGCCTGATCCTGGTGGGCGATGCCGCCTGCCCCGACACCTGGGAGGGCTTTATCCGCGAGATTCACGCCCACTACGGGCGTATCGATGTACTGCTGGCGTGTGCCGGCGGTCATGGCCTGGGCAGCGCGACCCAGACCAGCCCGTCTACGTGGGAAGCGGCGCTGCGCAGTAACCTGGACAGCGCGTTCTACAGTGCCCGCGCCTGCCTGCCGCTGTTGCAGGAAAGCGCCGGCAGTGTCGTGCTGATCGGCTCCATCGCCTCGCTCGCGGCGGGGCCCGAGGTGTGCGGCTACACCACGGCCAAACATGCGTTACTCGGGCTCAATCGCTCGCTGGCACGGGACTACGGCCCCCACGGCGTGCGCGTGAACGCGGTGTGCCCGGGCTGGGTGCACACGCCGATGGCCGATGCCGAGATGAAGCCGTTGATGGAGGCGTACGGCGACACCTTGCAGCAAGCGTACGAGCGCGTGTGTGCCGATGTGCCGCTGCGCCGCGCCGCCCGGGCCGAAGAGATCGCCAAGGTATGCCGCTTCCTGGCCAGCGACGACGCATCGATCATTACCGGGGCGACCTTGGTGGCGGACGGTGGGTCCAGCATCGTCGACGTGCCGACGCTGGCGTTTACGCGCCTGGAGCCTGCCCATGCCCAATGACCTGGATTTCAGCGGCCAAGTCGTGCTGGTCACCGGCGGCGCCCAAGGGATTGGCCTGGGCATCGTCCAAGCCTTTGCCGAACGCGGTGCGCGGGTGGTGATTGCTGATCGCCTGCTGGAACAAGCTGAAAGGGTGGCCGCTGGGTTGTGCGCGCAGGGCTATCAGGTCGAGGCCGCAGGTGTTGACCTGGCGCAAGCCGAGGCGGTGTTTGCCTGCGTTCAAGGCTTGGCGCAACTGGATATCGTGGTGCACAACGCCGGGTATTTTCCGCTGACAGCCTTTGCCGACATCACCCCGGCGATCTTGCAACGCACCTTGACGGTAAACCTTTCGGCGCTGTTCTGGCTGACCCAGGCGGCGTTACCGATGTTTCGCGCGCAAGGCCGGGGTTGCGTGCTGGTGACGTCTTCGGTCACCGGCAATCGGGTGGGTTATCCGGGGCTGAGCCACTATGCGGCGTCAAAGGCTGGGGTGAATGGGTTTATCCGCAACGCGGCGCTGGAACTGGCGCCGTTGAATGTGCGGGTCAATGGCGTGGAACCGGGCATGATCGCCACGCCGGCGATGAGCAACCTGGGCGATGCCGCGCTGAATGAGAGCATCGCCAGCCGTGTGCCACTGGGGCGTTTGGGCGCGGCTGCGGATATTGCCGGCGCCATGCTGTTTCTGGCTTCTGACCTGGCTGGCTATATCACCGGGCAGACATTGGTGGTCGATGGTGGCTCCACCCTGCCCGAATAACGGGGACCCATGTGGGAGGGGGCTTGCTCCCTCCCACATTGGATCTCCTGCAGCCTGAAGGACCTGTTTATGCCCCCACCGCCTGCAACCGGCTGGAGCGAAAATCCTTGGGCGACACCTCGAACTGCTTCTTGAACGACCGGCTGAAGTGCGCCGAGTCGGTAAAGCCCCACTTACTTGTAGGCAATCGAGGTGATCGACTCGCTACGCAGGAAGGGGTTGGTCAAGTCGTCCGCACTGCGCTTGAGCCGCGCCCGCTGGATGTAGCGGCAGACGCTGTCGTCCTGCTCCTCGAACAAACGGTACAGGTGCCGCACCGAGATATTCAGGCGATTGGCCAGGCCAATCGGGCTCAGGCCAGGCTGGCCCAATGACTCATCAATGACCTTTTGCACATAGCTGCGCAGATTATTGCCCTGCAACGCAGCAACGCCCTCGCGGCACTCATCACCCTGCTCCAGCGCCGAGCCCAGCAGCGACACAAAGGCCGCCTGCAGCGCGTCCACTTGCGTGGCGTCGTCGTCAGTGTCGTCCTTGCACAGTTGATCCATCAGCACATGCAACATACGCCCACAGGCTTTGGTCGAGGAGATCTTGCCGAACGCCCGCGCCTGGCCGCCCAGGTGCTTGCACACCTCGGTGCGCGACAACGACAGCGAGGCATGTTCGATCAAACCAAAGGGGGTGATTTCGATCGAGCCCACCGAGTCCATCAACAGCATCTCGCCGGGGGCCAGCTGCACGGTCTGCTCGTTCTGGGTGATCTGCGAATAGCCGCTGCGCTGGCTGACCAGGAAGCACTCCTGGTCATTGTCGTGATCGGCGTGGTGCGTCGGGCGTTTGATCAGCCCGGCATTGGTGCGCAGGATGGCCAAGCCACGAGGCAAGTTGTGGATCTCGCCAATAAACAGCGAACGGTTGAAGGCCAGTTCGGTATCGAAGTGGCCGCACGCGGCGCGCAGTTCGCGGTTCCAGCTGTCGAGCCCGTCGGGTGCATGCTGTGGGATGCTCATGGGGGTGTCTCCGCAGTGGCGTTCTTTTTGTTGTTCTGATGCAATAGTTAACATGTTATCTATATGCACGCAACAACAACCTGTTTGCCCTTTGCAGAAGCACTAATGATGCCAAACGGTATGTGGGAGGGGGCTTGCTCCCGATAGCGGTGGGCCAGCCAACACATTCATTGGATGACCCGCCGCTATCGGGAGCAAGCCCCCTCCCACAGAGGTGCGTCATTGGTTTCACAGGCCAGACATCACCCGCTGCAACCCACCTATGGCTGCCAATAGATACCTGCGTTGCTCGGTGCTCAACGCAATGTAACGCCGAAACGCAGGCATCCGGTTGACCACCTCACTGCCGCCCATATGCTCCAGGCGCACACACCATTGCCGGTCCTTGAGATCAATGCGCAGGCGCTTGAAATCCAGCGGCATCAGCGCCTGGAACAACCCGCTGTCGGCCAGCAAACGCGACTGTAGCTCACACGCCAGAGCCTGGCTGCCGGAGCGCCGGCGCACGCGGATACCGTTGCGCCGAATAGCGCCGCCATGGTGCACCTCGAAGCTGCCAGCGCCACTCGCTGAAGCAGGTACGCGCAGGACGCACTCGGTCAGCACCAGGTGCATCAACAACTGCGACTCGGTGCGCTCGACAATCTCGAAGTTCACACCGTCCACTTCAAGCGTCGCCAGGCCTAGATCACGCCGTAAGCGCGCCAGGGTCACCCCAGGTCGATAACCGCTCGGTGCACGGTCTGCGCTGAACAGCTCATACAGTTTTTGCCGCAAAGTCGTTATAACCGTCATGGGCAGGCCCCGGTTCGTGGCTGAATTCCTTGGCCAACACCTCCTCAACGCAGGCGGGCTTGAAGGGGTTGACCTTCTGCACCACCAGGGTCCAGAACAACGCATAGGTGGCGGTCACGCCGAGCATCACCCCAAACGGCACATAAATGTCGGCCGGGTTCATGCCTGGCGGGGTGATAAACCACATGCCCAGCAGGATGCCGATGCTGGAGACGATCTGCGGCAGCGGGAACCACGGCGAGCGATAGGCCCTGGGCAAATCCGGACGGCGAATGCGCAGGATCACCACCGACAGCGTCACCAACAGGTAAGCAAAACTCCACGCGCACACCGCCGCCAGCACCAGGTGCATGATGTTGTCGGTGTTGCCGCCCAGGTACAGCGCATGCAGGCACGGGATCAGCATGGCCACCAGGATGCACAGCAGCGGTGTCTTGAAGCGCGGGTGCAGGTAGGTGAACACCTTCGGTAACGCGCCATCCACCGCCATGCCATAGAGGATGCGCGGTACGCCAGCCATCAGGGTATTGATGGTTGCAGCGCCGGCAAACAGGAAGCCAATGCCCAGCCACAGCGGCCCGATCTGCCCCATCACCTGCTCGGCGAACCGTGGGATGGCCATGGGTGTATCCAACAGGTGCACGCCGGAGGCGGCGTCGAGCACCACGTTTTCCACCTGGCGTTTCATCGCGGCGCCATAGATGAACATGCATGTCGCCACGCCCATCAGCCCGAGCATCATCGCCCTTGGCATGACCTTGGCCGATTGGCGCAGGTCAGGTGCCAGCGGGGTAACGAACTCGCAACCGACGAACATGAACATCGCCATGCCCACCAGCGACAGCACGGTGACCAGGTCGGTGCCCACCAGTGATTCCCCGAACCAGCCATCCAACTGCACTGCCGGCGCGGCGATCAGGCCCAGCACGCCGAACACCATCAGGGTGGTCCACATGCCGAACGTGAGGATAATCTCTGCCCGGCCAAACGCGCTGACCCCGAAGGCGTTCAGCACCCCGAACACCAGCACGAACCCCACGCCCAGCAGCCACGAGCCGCCGGCCGATTCTGCCAGGGTATTGAGGTGTTCGAAGTTCACCAGGGCCATGACCCCGGCGAGGATGGTTTCGGCGGTACCGGCGAACACATGCACGATCAGATACGCCGACAAAGTGCCGGTAATCGCAAAAAACCGGCCCATGCCGCAGTTGATGTAGTCGTACACCGAGCCCGTGGTGGGCAGTATCGAGGCGGCCTCGGCGAAGGTCGTCGCCTGGGCCAGCATCATCACCACGGCGATCAGCATCGCCAGGGCAAAGGCGCTGCCGCCAATGCCAAAACCCATGGTGGCGGTGAGGATCACCGGGCTTGCCATGATCAGCCCGATGGTGCTGGCCAACGCGGTGGGGAAACCTACCGTGCCCCGGTTGAGGTGCGCGGTGAGTCGGTCGTTGATCGACATGGTGGGGTCCTCGAAAGCGGTTTTTTTAGTGTGTCGGCACTCTGCGCCCCACCTGGCTCGATCGTCTTGCCCCTGTCTGCCGAAGGTTTTGTTGCTGCCTGCCACGGCGTATCGCCTGGCGGCCAGGGTCAACTGCCTGGCACGCATATGAAAGACTTGGCCTGCGACCGCTCGCCCTAATGCGCCCTCACTCTTAACCAAGTTGGGGACAATAACAATGGAGCACACACTGAAAAACCGCCGCCTGCGCCAGGCGGTCGGCCTCGGCATTGCACTGCTGGTCGGCCAGGCCCAGGCCATCGAGTTGTATGCCGATACCGACACCCAGGTCACCGGCAACTTCCTTGCCGTCTACGGCCTGTTCAACAGCCCGAAGAACTACGATGGCCGCAGCGGCGGCTCCACCTGGCGCGAGGGGTTCATCAAGTACGGCCTGAGCGTCGAGCAGAGCCTGGGCAACCTGGGCGGCGTATACGGCACGGCGAACCTGGTGAGTTCCGGCACCTGGGGCGACGGCGATGCGTCGGGGTTGACCAACGGCACCGAGCGCACCACCAAGTTTGACGAAGCGTTCGCCGGCTGGCGCTCCGGCGAGCTGTTCCCGGCGCTGGGCAAGGATGGGGTAGACCTGTCGTTGGGCCGCCAGATCATCATGTTGGGCGACGGCTTCATCATCAACGACGACGGCCCCAACCTCGGCAATGGCGTAGGCAACGGCGAGTTCAATCGCGGCGGCGCCTACTACATTGCCGCGCGCCATGCCTTCGACAAGACTGCGGTGATTCGCCTGGGTGGCAAGGACGGCGTGCATGGCAGCCTGATGTGGATCAAATCCGACAACCGCGCCCAAGCCCTCACCGAAATGGCCGCCGGCACCCTGGAGTACAGCGCCGCGCCGGGCACCCTGGGGCTGACTTACATTCACGGCATCGATGTGGACGAGCGCTTCGCCACCGACCTGCAGCGCCAGCGCAAGGGCATGAACCTCTATAGCCTGCGCGGCGCCGGCAATGCAGGTATCGACAACGCGCACCTGGCTTTCGAACTGGCCCGCCAGGACAGGCGCGACAGCCAGCAAAACGCCGGTTACGTCGAAGCCGGCTACACCTTTGCCCACCTGCCCTGGTCACCGGACCTGACCTACCGCTACGCACGTTATTCGAAAAACTGGGATGGCATGTTCTCAGGCTTCAACCGTGGCTACGGCACCTGGGTGCAGGGCGAAGTGGCGGGCAACTATTCAGGCCCATTCAACAGCAACACGGCGGTGCAGCACGTAGCGCTCAAGGTCAAGCCGCTGGGCAACATCACCCTCGGCGCACTGTTCTTTGACTACAACACCGTCAGCACCCGCGGCCAGTTGAACCTGGATGGCCGCGAACTGGACCTGTACGGGCCGTGAACGACCACCTGATCATCACGCCGCTGCTGGGCCTGTACAAACCCGATAAAGCGGCCGACACCGGCGGTAACCAGGTCGGCGGCAACGGCACCAATGTCTACAGTCAGCTGGTGGTGGCCGTGCCGTTCTGAACCACCTCGGGCGCGCAGGGAGGCAGCGCCCGGACCTCGGCGTAGGCGCCCTGGTGGTAGAGCAACGGCGCACGGCCGAAGTCATCGAACGCCACCACCTTGCCGATCATGATCCAGTGATCGCCGCCATCGATCTGCTGGTACTTCTCGCAGTGAAAGCGCGCCGAGCAATCGGCGAACACTGGCGAGCCGCCCTCACCCGGCTCGTACTCGATGAGGGCGAAGCGGTCTTCACGGGGGCGCGCAAAGTTGTTGGACAGGTGCACCTGGTCCGCCGCCAGCACATTCACCGCAAAATGACTGGCCTCCTCGAACACTGCATGGCTGTTGGAGCGCTTGTCGATGCTCCACAGCACCAGCGGCGGGTCGAGGGACACCGAGTTGAAACTGTTGGCGGTCACGCCGACCTTGTGCCCGGAAGCGGTGGCGGCAGTGACCACCGTCACACCGGTGGCGAAGTTGCCGAGGGCGCGGCGAAAGGCCCGTGGGTCGAAAACGTCAGACATGCAAGACTCCCAGGTGGCCGCGAGTGGCCGCCCTTATTGTTATGGGTGATAGGCGCGGCTACACCATGCTCGGGTCGGGTTCCAGACCCATCAGCTCACGGCCGAGGATCTGCGCGCACACGTCGTAGTCGGTATAGGCATGGGCGCCTGTCATATGGGAATCGCGGAACAGGCGCTGCATCTCGTTGTGCTCGAACCAGGCATTCCCGCCCGCAGCGGCGAACAGGCGGTCTACCGCGTCGATGCACATCTTGGTGGCGTAACCCTGATTGGTGCGCCAGAACGCCAGGGTTTCCCGCGTGGGATAACGGTGGGCGGCGCTGTGTTCGGCGTGTTCCTGCCAGGTTTTTTCCAGGAACGCTCGGGCGGCGGCGACCTGGTGGGTGGACTCGGCCAGGCGCATCAACGCCGGGGTGGCTGCACCGACGGCGGCACCGGTGTAGGCGCGCACCCGCGTCCTGGTTTTTTCGCGAAACACCTCAAGCATACGCTCGGCCACACCGAGGCTGACGGTGGAGAAGCCACTGGCGAAATATGGCCGATACGGCGCGTAGAAAATCTGGCTGTCGGGGTAGAGGCCAAAGCCCGCGGACTTGCCCTCCATCATGTCCTTGGCCTTCTGGATACGGTGTTCGGGCACCCAGGCGTTGTCGATGATCAGGGTCTTGGTGCCGCTGCCTTTCATGCCGGCCGCAAACCAGTCGTCGCGAATCTGATAGTCACTGCGCGGTAACACAGCAAAGCAGTAATCCTGGGTGCCTTCGGCGTTCTGGCGACGGCAGCCGACAATCGCCCACTCGCCATGGTCACAGCCGCTGCTCCAGCCCATCTCACCGCTGAAGTACACCCCGCCCTCGCCCTCGGTCACCCGACCGAACGGCGCAATACTGCTGCTGGCCGTGGCATCCGGGTTGGCACCCCAGATTTCCTGCTGCAACTGGGCCGAGAACAGCGCCAGTTGGTGGCTGTGAGTACACAACAAGCTCATCGCCCAGGCGGTACTGGCGCAACTACCGGCGAGCAAGGCGATGCAGTCGGCGAACTCGGGCAGCGTCAGCTCCAGGCCGCCGAAGGCCTTGGGCTGAAAGGCACGGTGCAGGCCGATGCTTTTGAGCAGGGCGATATTTTCATCCGGTACCTGGCGCAGTTGCTCGGCACGGCTGGCATTCGCGGCAATGGCCGGCAAAAGGGGTTTGAGGTCTTCAAGGAGCGGGTTTGGCTTTTTCATGGACGGCCCTGCTTATTATTGGAAGTCCGACAGGCGTTCCGGATTGCGGAACGGCGCTGGATGCAGGGCCAGTATCGAACGGGCCGTGCTGGCGGGAAATGCACGTTCGGCAGGCAAGCTTGTACTTTTCACAGGCGCGGCAGGCACAGGCATAAAACCTGGCAGGCACAGTCAAGCCGCTTATTGGTGCGTTGGTTACCCTCGGGTTTTCTTTTGTGAATTGCCAGGAACCTGCCATGAGCGATATCCCGTTGCTGCCTCAAGTCGAAGCCTTTTTGCGTCGCCGCCATGGGCTGTTTATCGACGGTGTCAGCGTGCGCAGCCACGCCGATCAAACCCTGAACGTCATCAACCCTGCCACCGGCCAGGTGATCGCCGAAGTGGCCGACGCTGACCTGACGGATATCGACGCCGCGGTCGCTTGCGCCAACCGTGGTTTCCAGCGATGGTCCCAGGCCGCGCCCGCCATACGCGGCAACGTGCTACTCAAATTGGCCGATCTGCTGGAACAGCACCGTGAAGAACTGGCGCAGATCGAAACGTGCCAGTCGGGCAAGATCATCCAGATCTCCCGCGCTTTCGAGGTCGACCAGGCCGCGCATTTCCTGCGCTACTACGCCGGCTGGGCTACCAAGCTCAGCGGCCAGACCCTGACCCCATCCCTGCCGTCGTTCAATGGCGAGCGCTACACCGCCT
Organism: Pseudomonas sp. B329; assembly: GCF_023127835.1. Classification (NCBI taxonomy): domain Bacteria; kingdom Pseudomonadati; phylum Pseudomonadota; class Gammaproteobacteria; order Pseudomonadales; family Pseudomonadaceae; genus Pseudomonas; species Pseudomonas sp. B329. The sequence goes on from NZ_SPKP01000053.1 coordinate 64,699, forward strand.
TTACCCTGCGCGAGCCAGTGGGCGTGGTGGTTGGCATCGTGCCGTGGAATTTCTCGACCATGATCGCCATTTGGAAACTCGCCTCGGCGCTGGTGACCGGCTGCAGCATCATCATCAAGCCCAGCGAATTCACGCCGCTGACCCTGCTGCGCATCGCTGAACTGGCCATCGACGCCGGGCTGCCGGCGGGTGTGCTGAATGTGCTCACCGGCGGCGGCCATGTCGGCAAGGGGCTGGTGGAACACCCCGGCACGCACAAGGTTTCATTCACCGGCTCAGTGCCCACCGGCATCGCCGTTGGCCGCAGCGCCATGGGCGCCGGCCTCACCCGTGCGACCCTGGAACTGGGGGGCAAGAATGCCGCCGGCTTCCTACCCGATATGGACGTGGACAAGGCAGTGGACGGCATCATCGAAGCGGGCTTTTTGCATTCGGGGCAAATCTGCGCGGCGGCCGAACGCTTTTTCGTGCACCGCTCGCAAATCGACGCCGTGCTGGAAAAACTCAAGACGCGCCTCGGCCGCCTGAACATCGGCTCACCGCTGGACGAACACACCGAATTCGGCCCGGTCACGCACCAGCAGCACCAGCACAAACTGCTCGGCTACTTCAACCAGGCCCGCGCCGAAAACAACACGATCATCCACGGCGGCCACCTTATCGACCGCCCCGGCTGCTACGTCGAACCCACGGTGATCCTCGCCAACCACCTGCACGACACCCTGCTCAACGAAGAAACCTTCGGCCCCATCGCCACCTTCCTGCCCTACGATGACGAAGACGAACTGCTGGCGCTGATGAACCACGGGCCCTACGGGTTGAGCGCCAGCCTGTGGACCAACGATTTGGGCAAGGCCCTGCGCATGATCCCGGCCATCAAGGCAGGCACCTTGTGGGTGAACATGCACACCTTGCTCGACCCGGCGGTGCCGTTTGGTGGGTGCCGGTCTTCGGGGGTTGGGCGGGAGTTTGGCAGTGCATTTATTGAGGATTACACCGAACTTAAGTCGGTGATGATTCGGTATTGATTGGGGGGGCAGTGCACATCTGGTTTGGTGTACATCTGGTTTGGTGTACACCGACCCCATGTGGGAGGGGGCTTGCCCCGATGGCGGTGGGTCAGTCACAGATGTATTGACTGACACGGCCTCATCGGGAGCAAGCCCCCTCCCACACTTGGATCGCATTGCGTCAGTGAGATAGCTGTCGTTTTCAGCCCCCAGCGCCTGCGCCTCCATCTCGATCAACCTTGCGGCAACGACCACCCGCTGACGTTGATCCAAAGAGTGAGCTCATCAGACCGCTCTTACACAAACTTCGGGTTGCGTCCGATGAGTGTCGCCGCTAACCTTCGCGGGTCGCTGCAAAATCAGCGAACGGGTGTGGAAGCCCGAACTCTCCAGGCGTATAAGCGCCCATAGCCTTAGCGGGCGCTTTTTTCATGCTCGCTATAAAGTGTTATGGCGGCTGTGCGCGGGGCACTTTCGAGTGCGCCGGGGTCCTGGAGTCCGGTCTTCCACACCTGCGTACAGTCGCCACCCCATCATGTGGAAGTGATTGTGGCGGCTCCTCTAACTCCAGGAGCAACCGTATGAAGAAAGTCACACCCAATCCCCCGCCATCCCCCTCGGATGACAACCCACAACTACCTCCCGATGTCATTTTCACCGTCCGCCCCGGACTCAGCACTGAAGCCGCCCTGAGCAATGCCAGCGAAATGCTGGAGTCAGCGACTGTCTGTGCCTATGACTGTGCCGAACAGCTTGACGGCCAGAGCCGCAAGCATGTGCTGGCGGTGGTGCAGATGATTGAGATTGCGCAGTTGCTGGTCGATGAAGCGCTGAACCGGGAATGCCCGGTGGCCTGATGAACAAACGCAAACCCAACAGGCAATGATGTTCTCTGTGGGAGGGGGCTTGCTCCCGATGGCGGTGGGTCAGTCACAGCTGTGTCTACTGACACCACCTCATCGGGAGCAAGCACCCTCCCACATTTTGATCTCACTGCATCAGTGAGGTAGTTGTGCCAGGGAGAGCGTGCCAGGCTACCAGGTGCCCATTGCTAGGCTGTGCGGTGAAAACTCCGCGAACTACCACCGCAATGCCAATGCTGCCGGGCGGCGGACCACGTGCTCCACCGTCACCGTCCACAAGCGCTGCGCGCCCTCGAACTCGGCCACTGGCGGCCCGCTGAGAATCAACGATGTGCGCCCCGCCACTTGCAGCACGTCGCCGGTTTCAAAATCGACAAACAACAACCCCGCCACCGGGTTGGCTTGCAGGTTACCGAGGGTGTTGAAGAACAGGTTGCCGACAAAATCAGGGATGGTCAGCACGTTGCCTTCCACCCGCACAAACCCCGTGTTGCCGCCGCGATGGGAAACGTCCACCGAGCGTTCGCCGTGCTGGTCCACGTAGCTGGCGACGAAGAAGGTGTCGGCGTTGCGGATCAGCGTTTGGGCGGCGGCGTCCAGGCTGGTGCTGCGCTCCGCTGTATCGCCAGGTTTGCGCGCAATCCCAGCGACAGGCCGCAGTTGGATGTACTTGGGGCAGTTGCCGAAGGTGTGCACCACGTTCACCGCAAAGCCGTCATGATCCAGCGCTCCGATCCGACCGTTCATGCGGTTGCGACGCCGGGTGCCGAGGTCGATGCCCAGCAGGCCAACGGACGCGCCACGAGTGATGCCAGCCGAGGCCGGGTCGCTTCTGGCGGGCAGGCTGTCGATTTGCAGCGCCTGTGGATCCGGTGAATGGGCAAACCCTGGCGCGCCCTCCAGCATGGTCGCCCAGGGGATACCCTGTTCGTCCACCACACCCAGAATGAGGTAAGGCAACAACGGATAAAAATCACGATGCTGCTCGGGCAAATAATCACGAATGACCTTCGGCCCGATCATGGCCATGCGTTCGGCGACGCCTGCACTTTCCTGCAATTGCCGTTCGCCGACATGCCAAGGGGATTGTTCGATCGAGTTCATGGCGATCACCTCTGGTTGGATAACCGAATGCTGCGCCTACCCAACCCTGCAGAGAATGCCCATCCCAGGCAATCCACTATTACGCCAGCTGAAATGCCGGATGTTCGCGCAACGCGGTGACGCAGTAGTCGACAAAACTGCGCACGCGCATCGGCGCATGGCGGCCTTCGCGGTAGATCACATGCACCGGCAGAGGCGGCAGTTCAAAGGCCGGCAAGACACGACGCAGTTGGCCATTTATGAGGTGATCATGAACCGGATAACTGAGGCAACGAATCACCCCCGCGCCCTGTACCGCCGCATTGATCGCGCCTTGCACCGTGGCGCAACTGAGGCGTGCGCGGGCCTTGAGGGTGTAGTAGGGGAATCCCCAGTGCACCGCTTCAGCGCTGGCAATCAGATGATGTTGCTTGAGGTCGGCCGGATGCCGGGGCTCGCCTTTGGCCGCCAAATACGTGGGGCTGGCGCACAGCAGGGTGCGCACCTGGCCGACCTGCCGTGCAATCAGCGACGAGTTGGGCAGCTCACCCACCCACACTGCCACGTCAAAGCCCTCTTCGTGCAGGTTGGGGTAATAGTCGTGGTAATGGGCGATGACACGCACCGCCGGGTAGCGATCCATGTAGCCGGCCAGCAATGGCGCCATGACATAGCGACTGAACAACAACGGCAGGCATATCCGCAGGTTGCCCTGGGCGTGCACATGGGCGCCGTTGGCCGAGGCTTCGGCCGCATCCACCGCTGCCAGCAGGCGTACACAGTCGGCAAGATAAGCCTGGCCTGCATCGGTGAGGTTGACCCCGCGTGTGCTGCGCTGCAGCAACACCACCCGCAGGCGTGCCTCCAGGCGCGCAACCGCACGTACCAGGGTCGGGCCGGAGACCTGGGCACGGCGTGCCGCCGAGGCCAGGCTGGGTTGCCCGGCCAGCGCCGCAAACAGCTGCATATCGCGAAAGCGCTCCATCAGGTGCGCCGCTTCGTCGCCGGGTTCAGGGCCGGGTCCTGCCCGAGGTGATGGCTTAAGAAATCCACAAAGGTATTGACCTTGGCCGGTATGCGGCCGTTTTGCTGGAACACCACGTGGATCGGCAGCGGCGCCGGTTCGAAAGCCTCCAGCACCAGCTCCAGCTCACCCGCCGCCACCGCTGCCGCCACCTGATAGGACAGCACCCGGGTCAGGCCCCAGCCCAGGCGCGCCAGGGTGATTGCGGCATTGTTCGCCGTAACGCTCAGACGCGGCTCAATGGCTATCTTCAGCGGCTGGCCGGAGTCGACGAACGTCCATTCACTGACCAGTTGGCTGGACGATGAGGTGACGATCCTGGCTTCTCGCAATTGCTCAGGCCGCTGCGGGCGCCCATGTTGGTCCAGATAAGCCGGCGATGCGCACACCACCCGGCGCACTTCACCGACCTTGACCGCCTGCTGCCCGGGTTCGTGCAGATGGCCGATACGCACCGCTACATCGACGCCTTCATCGGCCATATTGACCACCCGGTCGACCAGCAAGGCACTGATGTTCACCAGGGGGAACTGGTCCAGGTACTCCCCCAGCACAGGCGCCACATACAACTCGCCAAACAGCACCGGTGCGGTCACCGTCAACTGGCCGCCAGGGATGGAGTAACTGCCTGCGGCCGCTTCCTCAGCCTCCTCCAGCTCGGCAAGGATGCGCCGGCAATCTTCCAGGTAACGCTGGCCGGCTTCGGTCAGGTGCAGGCTGCGGGTGGTACGCGCCAGCAGTTGCGTACCGATGCGCTGTTCCATAGCGGCAATGGCGCGGGTCACGCTGGGTGGCGAGGTCTTCAGGCGGCGTGCAGCAGCCGCAAAACCCTCCTCCTCGGCCACCGCCAGGAATACCTGCATCTCATGAAATCGGTCCATCGGCATCCCTTGATCGTTACTGTGATTGCAGCCCCACCGCCGTGCGCGGCATAGCGACAAACCCTGGCAAGGCTTCGATGCTGGCAAGCCAGGCACGCACCTCAGGGTAGTCGGCCAGCGACACGTTGCCTTCCGGCGCATGGGCCACGTAGGTATAGAACGCAATATCGGCAATGCTTGGCTGATCGCTGGCCAAAAAACGGCTCTCGCCCAGCTGCTGCTCCATCACGTTCAGCAGGGCATAGGCTCGGTTGATTGCGCTGACAGTGTCCACCTCGGCGCCAAACACTGTGGCCAAGCGCGCCGTGGCGGGCCCAGCATGGAGTTGACCAGCGGCGGCCGAGAGCCAGCGTTGGACCCGCGCTTGCCCGATGGGGTCGCTTGGCAACCACTGCCCTTTGCCATAGGTACTGGCAAGGTAGACCAGAATCGCATTGGAGTCGGCCAGCACAGTGCCGGCGTCGTCGATCACCGGCACCTGTCCGAAGCTGTTGAAGTTGGCGATGAACGCAGGTGCTTTGTGAGCGCCTTGTTTGAGGTCCACGAGGATGAATTCAGTCGGCAGATCCAACAGGGACAACATCAGCTCGACTCTGTGGGAGTGGCCAGACAAGGGAAAACCATACAGTTTGATAGCAGGCATGAAAGACTCCAGATCGTTGTCGACCGAGTATTCGCGTCGAGGGAAGCGATCTTCTTATGGGCAACCCTGCGATGGAATCACCAGATTGTGCAATCCAGCATTTCACAGAATGAAACAATGAGGTGATCCATGGCGAACGGCTACCTCTCCGCCAGATAAGCCCCCCGCCATTCAAGTATGCGAATCTGGTGGTAATCTGCCTCGAGCACGGCGGGGTCTTCATGTACCAGATACACCGTGCCCGGCTGACTGAAAACATCCTGCGTCACGCCGATCTGCTGGCCGTCCTCAACGTAAAACACTGCTTCGAAAAACGACTCAAGCTTGAGTAACTCCCTCAAGAACCCATCTTTTTCAAAACGCCCCTCTGAGCGGTTTATCAAGCAAACATTGTAGGTATGTTGCAGACGCTGATAATTGATCTTCCTCGCCAGTTGTTGTTCAAATAACTCAGGCTGCATGAGGGATAAAACCACAGCATCGATCTGACCAAGACCAGTAGTTACCTTTGAAACCCCAGGCCGAAGAATGCCGTCAGTGCGGGCAGCAATTTCCACCAGTTTCGGACCGTCTTCAGTAAACATAATCTCCGCATGGCTAGGCCCATTTCGGATCCCCAGGCACTGCACCACTGCTCGTGTGTATTGGACCAGAATCGGATAAACCATCGAATCGGGCCCAATCAGTTCGTCAATGTCATAGAGTACGCCGCCGGTCGGCGTTCGCTGCTTTCGATAACGGACGACTTCAGTGACGAGTTGTTGCCCGTCGAGCGATACCATGTTCACCACATACTCCAGTCCCGCCAGGTATTCCTGAATCAGGACCCGCGTGTTAGGTATATTCAGCTTGTTGGTCGTTCCTAACAGGCGCTCCATAGCAGCTTTGCACGCGCACATATCCTCGCAAATAGACACCCCATCGGCGCCTGCGCTCTCGAGGGGTTTGATGACCACAGGAAAACGTCCGTGTTCATCGATCCACTCTTGTGCAGGACGCCAACTATCAGTAATGAACTGCCTTGCGGCCGGCAACTGCGCTTGGGTAATGCAATGGATCATTTCGTACTTGTTTCGACGTGCGTTAGTTTTGTCGAAATCATTGCGATAAGGCAGCTGCAGTTGCTCATTCAGCTCGTCAGCCAGAAGCACACCCGTTTCTGCACCCGCGAGGATGAACTGTGGCATGAAGCGTTGGACTTCAGCCAAGGTCATTCCAAAATCGCTATTGACGATCATCTGCTCATAAAGCGTGCAATCAAAACCTTGATAATAATAGCCGTCCAGTGTTGCTGATGAAGCCACATGCACCAGCACGCAGCCATCGTCGTTCAATTGCTTCGCTAAAAATTTACCCGATGAGAACCCATCGACTATCACAATTTTCATACGATCTCCCGTTTCAGCGCATGCAACGACCTGAACGACAGCAAAAAGATGATGACTGTTACGGCTGAGAGGCTGGCTACAGAAAACTCAACTCTCGAATCCAGGTACTGGAACAAAAAAACGAACACAGGAAGCGTCAGCAATACCAGGGAAACGTGAATAGGCGTGAGGTAATAGATGGTTTTCTGAATCAGGTAAATCGGCAGCAAATGTCCGGCTATCACCAAGATAGCCATAGGCAGAACCCATCCACTATCGAGTAAAAAGCTGCCTCCTGTAGCAGGAATCGCAACGGCACAGACACCCACCATCGCGATGTTTCTGACACCCAAAATCTCGTAGACCGACCATTGACGAGCGAACATCTCTTTAGAAAAAACCGTGTACATGACCGTGCCCAACGCGCACGTCAATACGCTAACGATACCGAGCACCCGCTGCACAGCGGTGGTGGTGACTACACCGCTGTCCCCCGCAAGGGAATTGAACAACATGATCGCTACCGAGATGAGCACCAGCCATGAAACCACCGCATCGACTACGGCCACCTTCACGCTACGATTGGTCAGCAGGGAGACAATCAACGTGAGTGCAGGGCCGCAGGCTACGGAGGCGACTCCCACTACTGCTGGCTCCAGATACCGGAGTGCGTAAAACAACCCGCCCCAATTGCACAGAACCGCAAGATTGATGATAACGATCAATCGCCATTGGGTTCTGAGCTTTGACCACAATGAATTGGGATTTCGATAAACCGCCCAAACACCAAAGACACAGGCTGACGTTGTAAAACAATAAAAAATAACGTTCAACGTGCTGATCGACTGCGTGACCAACGCAACATAAACATCGAATGCCGCACTGATCAAGCAAAACACCAAGCCGATAATTAACCCGGTTCGTTGCATCAACATTTAGCCACCCGCGCGCGCATTTTCATTCAACCGTTACTCGATCTTCGCTCACCAACACTTTCAAAATAGTTTTAACGGTAATCCCAGTCGCACCTACTACATTCTCAACCCCAAAATTCCCAACCTTCTCTACAGCGCAGACAACATCTGCCACTTCACCACCCGCCCCTTTCACAGCGTCTACCAGCGCAATTACCGCACCGCCGGAACTTAGCGTATCGTCAATGATGATGACTCGATCGCCAACTTCGACGCCGTTGAGATACAACTGTCCCTTGTAGTATTCGGAGTCAATATCGACCACTTGCTCATTGAAACCACCAAGACTGTAGGAATACCACCTGGCCATGGCTAAAGGTATACCCGTCAACAATGAGACCGTGGTTGCCAACGCGGCCCCCTTATCTTCCTCGGTGACAATTTTCGAAACGTCACGCTCCATGACTTTGATGATTTTATGCGCGACCTCAATTAAAACTTCCGGCCGCAAAGCAGGTATCTGATCCGTAAACTCATTGACCGTAGTCAGAGATTTTCCAGATCTCACAACTTTAGCTTTTTTATAAATTTCTTCCAGCAACATGGCGCACCTCACTGTACTCAGGATAAAACCCATCCCAGCGACTCGCATACTTCCAAGAGCTATCAAAAAATAACGTGACTATGTTCTTGCGTTTATGCGCTTGAACGATCTCGTCACACATCAGTAGATTGGCTCCGCAGGTTGGTCCAATGGGTATTTTTTCTGACGCGATGAAGTGCTTCATCCGAGCCCAAGCGTCGACATCATCAATCACTCGTATTTCATCAACTAGACCGGAGTCTGTATTCGCTGATAAAACTCCTGCGCCCAAACCCATCAAATTGTGCGAGCGATGATTGAACGCCAAATTATTTTTTTGCGCAAACAGAGGCGCAGAGTTGCTAACCTCCAGCGCTATTGTTTTAATCCCGCTGTACGTTTGCTTCAATACCTCAGCGATTCCAGAAAAAGTGCCGCCCGTACCGATTGAGCACACGAAGAAATCCGGCACGATATTTTGTGCACTCAACTGTTTCACGATTTCTTTCCCACAGCACCGCCAACTGTCTTTATTCAACAGGCTATTAGACTGATCCAGATACTAAAACTCTTCCGATGAGTTCTCGGATAGATACGCTTTTGCTTGGAGAACTGCTCCCGTCAAAAAAGACTCTTTTGGAGTCTCTACTATATCCGCCCCATAGGTACGTATTTGTGTTTTCCGCTCCTCGGTCATACCTTCAGGCATGAATATCTTTACGCCGTATCCCTTCAACCTGCCGATCCAAGCGAGTGCAGCCCCTCCGTTCCCAGTAGAACAGTCAATTAGCGTCATACCAGGTTTAAGGACGCCTGCCTTCTCCAATTTATTGATAATATTTAAATAGGTGCGATCCTTATGACTTCCCGATGGATTCAAGTACTCACACTTAGAGAAAACCCTATTTCCATTCACAGAAAGTGTTGCCAATTCGAGTAGCGGCGTATTACCAATATCTTTCAGCTCCATTTCCATGCCTCAGCGACTCGTCAATGAATTCAAACGCTAGCAAATCATTTCGACAAATAATAGCTAGCCGAACGGATAGGTAATAGAAAACATTTGGCCACCTATCCATTAAGGGAAATGTATGTAGGAACGCCCCGACAACAGCAGATAAACCACGTAATAACTAGCAATTTATTACGTACAAAAAAGACTTTTCGTACGGGACTCGCCATCTTCAATAGCAGTGCGCCCTGCCAAATCCCGTGGCCGCAATGGTGCGGCGCCCCCCTCAGACGAGTTTTCATTAAAAAATTCAAACTATCGCCCTTCCCATCGTTCACACCTTCACGTGCAACGTTAAGTAGGAGGCGACATGCAATACCGACAACTGGGTCATTCCGGCCTGCTGGTATCGGAAATCATCCTGGGCACCGTGCCCTTTGGCGGTCGTGCGGAGTTCGAAAAATGCGGCGCAGTGGACGTGCCCTTGGCCAAGCGTATGTTCGATATCGCATTCGATGCCGGGGTGAATATGGTCGACACCGCCGATCTTTACTCCCACGGCTTGGCCGAAGAGGTCGTCGGCAAAGCCTTGGGCGACAAGCGCAACGATATTCTGCTGGCGACCAAGGGCCGCAGCCCGGTGGACCAGAACCCGAACAATTCCGGCTCATCGCGCTATCACCTGATCCGCGCCTGCGAAGCCAGCTTGAAGCGTTTGGGCACCGACCATATCGACCTGTACCAACTGCATAACTGGGACGGCATGACGCCCATCGAAGAGACCCTCGAAGCCCTGCGTCTGTTAGTCGGCTCGGGAAAGATCCGTTACTTCGGCACCAGCAACTTCACCGCCTGGCAGATGATGAAAACCCTGGGCAAGGCTGAGCTGCACGGCATGCTCAAGCCCATCACCCAGCAGATCTACTACACCCCGGAATCCCGTGAAGCCGAGTACGAATTGCTGCCGTTGGCCTTGGACCAGCACGTCGGTACTTTGGTATGGGGCCCGATGGGAGAAGGCCTGCTGACCGGCACGACCCGACGCGGGCACAAGCCGCCACCCAATACCCGCCAGGGCAGCGGCTGGCCGGAACCCTATGTGCATGACCAGGAGCGTGCCCTGGACATTATCGAAACCCTTGCCGCCGTCGGTGATGAGCATGGCGTCTCGGTCGCCCGTACCTGCCTGGCCTGGCTAAAGGATCGGCCGGGAATCACTTCGCTGATCGTCGGTGCGCGTACCGAAGAGCACCTGCGCGATAACCTTGCCGCGACTGAACTGAAGCTGACCGAGGAACAATCGTCACGCATCGAGGCGGTCACCCGGCGTCAGCCGTTGTATCCCTATTGGCATCGCTTTACGGCCGGGATTGATCGTTTTGATCCTGCGGAACAGCCGTTCCTGGCCGAGCACCAAAAGACCATGGATGCGCGCAAGGACAAGTAAACTCAGCCCTTAATGTGGGAGCGAGCTTGCTCGCGCCTATAAAGAACGTTAAGCCCGCGCCCACATTTTCGGGTTGCACCGAATAGCAATGCTGCCTATATTTTCCGCCTGGCGCTCTCTACGCCACCTTCCGCGGAAAGGGCTGCGCCCAGGACATCACAGCTCTACCTCATTTCTACGACTCCCAACCTTGAAGCGGAAAAGGTTCGAACAAGGAGCTCGTATGTCGCAACGCCCTTTCGCCTCAAATACCGACGGCCGCCTTAACCTTGAGCAGCAGCGCAAGCGCGCCAAGGAACTGTTGTCGCGTCTGAAAAGCCAAGACCCCAGCGCAACCTTGTCCCAGGCTCAGTGGCAGCTTGCCAAACAGCTGGGCTTCGCCAGTTGGCCCAAGCTCAAGGCCCACGTCGACGCCCTCGACTTTGCCGCCCGCCACCCTGGTTTCGAGGCCAGCGATGAATCCCGCACCACCCACTGGCGCTGTGGCAACGATATTGCCCACAGCCTGCAACTGGCCGGGTTCAAGGGCCAGTTCCGGATGCTCACTGACCCGCTGTGCATGGGGCCAGTGCGTGAACTGCCCAGCGAAGCGTTCCGAGCGATGCGCAGTACCTTTATCAGCCAGGCCTTTGCCATTGACTCCACTGAAGTTGCGCATCGCATCAACGATGAATACAACCAACTACAAGCCTTGAACAACGCCGATCCCAGTGTGCTGTGGTGCGAGGCGGACGCCTACGATCAATTGTTCCTGGTCCGCGCCCTGGCTGGCCTTGAGCAGGCGCCGCGCAAGCTGGAGCTGATTGAGGCAGACCGAATTCCCGGAGTCGAGCGATTTATCGGCATAGGCCAATTGGCCCCCGATGTGCTGGCCTGGCTCTGGCCGCAGCGGCGCTTGATCGACGACGACGCAGTGCAGTTGGCCAAACGGGCCTGGTCGGCTTACTGCGACAGCTCACCGCTCAAGCTCGCGGAACTGGCCCATGGCAATTACCCTGCCCTGCCTTTTCTGGCACCGGCGTTACGACGCCAGTTACAGGAGTTGCCGGGTATCGAGGACGGTTTGTCGCTGACTGAACGTTTGTCCCTGAGGTATATCGCCGAGGCCGGGCCTGTGCCTTTCGGCCGGGTGTTTGCCGAGTTGATGGCCAAGCGCGAGCCACTGCCTTTCCTGGGCGACATGATGTTCCATGCGCTGCTGCGCCCATTGATTGATGGGGCGGCGCCGCTGCTGATCGAGTCCGAAACGGACGTGGAGTGGCCGCGCCGCGTATTGGCGCTGACGCCACTGGCGCAGCAGGTGCTGGATGGCAATGCCTGCTGGCTGGACCACGCCAGCCATGAGCGTTGGGTCGGCGGTGTGTGCCTGCGGCCACGGCAACCTTATTGGGCACTGGGCCTTGCTGATCAGCCCGTCTGGCGTGACTGATGCTGCGCGATACGATCAGCGCTTGGGAAACAACCCAACAGCGCATGCCACCACCGTCGGATCGCCCTGGTAGACCGCACGCTGGGTCATAGAAGGCTGCGGCGTTCGGCCGTCCACGGCGCGCAGCATCGGCCGCTCAGCGGTCGGGGAACTGTGGGCCGGATCGACGATTTCCATGCAGCAGCGCAGCGAGTTGAAGTCCGGCGATTGCGACAGCGACAGGTGCAAGGTCTGGTTCACCGACACCACCGAGCTCTGCGCGCATTGCCCGTCATAAATCAGTGTGTGGCGAATCAGCGGGTTGTCATGGCAGTACTTCAACAGGTTGACCTGCCGTGAGTGCACCAGTGCTGTGTTGATGATCAGCAGGTCGAACGCCACACCTCCCGAGCAGGTCAACGCCTGCAGTTCGTCGAACGAGCTCAACGGGGCGATGCGGTGATAACCCAACTGGTTGAGCATTTTCTCGATCTTGAGCCGTTGCAGAAGGTCTACATCGGCAATTAGAAGGCGTAACGCTTTATTGGGCATAGGGTAAACCTGACAGTTAAGCAGCAACGTCGATCATTCAACGGTGAACACGTTAACTGTTAGCCCCGGGCAAGACTTTAAGGCGATTCTGAAAGGGTCATCGGTGGGCAGGCACATACTTTTAAGAATCGCCTGAAAGCCCTTGCAGCAAACTCCCTCTACCCTGGCATGCACCACCAAACACTCCCATGGAATTTCAGTTGTGCTGATGTCATCCCTCAGAATGCTGCTGATCGTCAGTATGCTGCTGGCCCTTACACCGCCCGCCCACGCCGCACTAAAAATCGAAGGCACACGCCTGATTTACTTCGGTCATGACAAGGCGGCCAGTATTGGTGTAGTCAACCAGGCACAACGCAAAGTGCTGGTGCAAACCTGGATCACCGGCGAAGACGAAGCGGCAAGCGCCAATGTGCCCTTCGCCGTCACCGAACCACTGGTGCAACTGGCTGCCGGAGAGCATCACCAACTGCGCATTCTGTATGCCGGTGAAGGCTTGCCCACGGATCGCGAATCACTGTTCTGGCTCAACATCATGGAAGTCCCGCTCAAGTCGGAAGACCCTAACAGCATGCAGTTTGCGATACGCCAACGGCTCAAGCTGTTTTATCGACCGCCTACGCTCCAGGGCGGCTCGGCCGAGGCAGTACAACAGTTAGTCTGGCGCAGCGACGACGGGCGCACTCTCACGGTCAGCAATCCCAGCGCATTCCACCTTTCGCTGATAAACCTGCAAACCGACAGCCAGGCGCTCAGCGATTACCTTCTGCTCAAACCCTACGAGAGCAAAACCTTGAGTGCTCCAGGCCCCTTGCCGAAAGGCGCCAGCCTCCACTTCACCGAAATCAACGACATCGGCTTGCAGTCCCCCCGTAGCGCGGTACTCAAGTGATCGATCACGGAGTGTTTCACCTATGTCACTGACTAAACGTTTTCTGCCGCTACTGTTGTGGGCCGGCGTATTATTACCCGCTACCAGCCACGCGCTGGCCTGCCGTGAAGCCGGTACCGACTCGATCATCACCAAAGAAGCTCTAGGCATTGTGACGGCGGTCGCACCCGATGCACCCGACGGCACTATCATCTGGGAATCCGACACACGTAGCATCGAAGTCATCTGCAAGGACGACCAAAAGTATGGGAACGAACACGTGTATTTTTACGTCAATCCAGACAGCGCCGACGTCGGTCAGGGCATCCGCGTAGGCATCCGCTATAAGGATCGAAAGATCACCCAAAGCATCGGCGCGGCCGCTACCGGTGAGTTTTCCGTGGCTTGCATGAAATTTACATATATCCCGGATATATGCGGCGACTCAAAATTCACCCTCAGATTTAGCGTATTCATCGAGAAGTTCGGCACCACCCCGCCAAACGGCCAGGCCAGTACGTTAAGCTCGTACCACGTATTCCAACTGGACGGCGAGCGGGGGCTCAACGGCATCGCCAATAGCAACCTCAACTACGTGCTCACCGGCCTGAATCGTATCCGCTTCGTGCCATGCTCCCCCGAGCTGACCATCAGCCCCAGCGAGGTCAACTTCCCTAAGCCGTCGCAAAAAGCATCGATTGGTCAAGTCGCCAGCAGCGCAAACTTCCGTTTGAACCTACGCAAAGATTGCGACACGCCCTACACCATCAATGCGCGCTTCGCCACCACACCGGGCGGCGGCACCGTCATCAATAATTTGTTGGTGCCGAGCAACAACAGCTCGGTGGGCATCTCGTTATCTCGTGCCGATAGCCAACAAGCACTGCCTTTCAACGCCTGGTTCACGCTACAGACATTGATGGGGAAGGATCAGACCAGCGATGGGTTCCGCGCGGACCTGAAGTGGCGCACCACGCCGATCCCCGGTGCATTCGACGCCGCAGTGGTGGTGGATATGTCTTACAAGTAGGCGTCTTTAAGGATCGTCTTATGCAATGAAAAAAGGCCGGCGCTTAAAGTCCTCCGATGCGAATAAAAAATTACCTGCCCCAGATCAACCCGGTCCTTTCGCGACCCGAAGCAGCCAGAAGGCTGCTTCGTATTTTTGCGACTGTGTTGCTCGTCGGCATTCTGAGTGGGGTTTATACCTTCCTGTTGTCGACGTTCAACAACGATATTTCCCAGCGGCGCGGCTACATGAGCAGCGCCATCGCCGAAGCCCATACGTTTTTTACCAACCGCAAAGCCCTGCTCGAAAGCCTGAGTCTATCGGCGGTGCGCAAACAGTCAGGGGGTTACGCGCCCTCTGCGCAAGAAAAACACTTGCAAGTGGGTGACATCCCGGGCAACCAGTGGAGCATCTGGCTGCCCCCCCGTATGCGCGACTACCTCGAGGCCAAGCAGCTCAACCTGCTCTACGTGAACACCACCCCCACCCCGCAGGTGACGCGACTGTATGATACGAGTGCGCAGGTGCTGCCGATCAGCAAGCCTATGCTCGAACGTCTCAAGGCCCTACAGAACGCCCCTGGCAGGCTCAACACGTTGTGGCTGAGCGACAACACCGATCACCACTCACAGCTCTACCTCTTCATTCGCCTGGATGAGCGCGATGTCGAGTCCGGATGGCTGGGCCTGGAGATGGAAAGCCGCAAGGTCTCCTCATCCCTCAGCGACCAGAGCGCCGGCGAGTTCATGATGCTCAATTCCCAGGGCATGCTGATATTCACCAACAGCAATGACACACAGCTGAGCCAACAATACCTCAAGCCCACGGAGGACAGTTTTTTCGGCTTTGTCGGTAACGGTTTCCTGCCCGACCACCTGGTAATCCGAAAGCACCTGAAGTCCTCAGACTGGCAGCTGATGTACTCCATCGACCTGCGTGACGTGGTCACTGGCCTGTGGAAACAGTTGCTCGGCTCGCTGCTGTTCTGCCTGCTCAGCCTGACCCTGATCTGGCTGGTGATGCGCCGGGTCGACCAGCGCCTCATCATTCCGGCGAGCCACCGCATTCAGGCGTTGATCGAAAGCGAGGCGTTCGGCCGCGATGTGATCCAGACCGCCCCCGTCGCCCTCTGCGTACTGCGCCGCACTGACGGCCAGGTGGTGCTGGAAAACACCCTGGCCCAGCAATGGCTAGGCAACGGTCCCGAACTCGAAGCATTGCGCGCCGGCTGGATCGAGCAGGCCTTCACCGGCGAGTTGTCTGAACGCAGCGACTACTTTGAGACCGTCGACGGTCGCCACCTGTACCTGAGCAGCGCGCCGACCCGCTACAGGGGCGAGGACGTGCTGTTCTGCGCCTTCAGCGATATCAGCGCGCGCAAGCAAGTCGAGGCGGCGCTGGAGGAAGCCCGGCAGTTGGCGGATGCCGCCAACGCGGCCAAGACCCTGTTCCTGGCGACCATGAGCCATGAAATCCGTACGCCGCTGTACGGCGTGCTCGGTACCCTGGAACTGCTCGCACGCACGCAACTGGACGCCCAACAAAAGGACTACCTGCGCACCATCGAGGGTTCATCGGCGACCTTACTGCAACTGATTTGCGATGTGCTGGATGTGTCGAAGATTGAGGCTGGGCAGTTGGCACTGGAGTTGAGCGAGTTTTCGACGCTGGACCTGGTTCACGAAATCATCCAAGGCTATGCCGCAGCCGCCCAAGCTAAAGGCCTGCAACTGTATGCCTGCTTAGACCCAACGCTGCCTGAACGGCTGATCGGCGATGTGACGCGCATCCGCCAAATTCTCAATAACCTGCTCAACAACGCGGTGAAGTTCACCGATCATGGGCGCGTGGTGCTGCGAGTCAAAGTGCTCGGCCGTGACGGCGAGCGCTCGAGCCTGTTATGGCAGGTCTCGGACACCGGCAAAGGCATTGCCCAGGAAGATCAGATAAGGATTTTCGAGCCGTTTTACCAAAGCGAAGGCAACACCAACGTGGTCGCCGGCACAGGCCTGGGCTTGCCAATCTGCCAGCGCCTGACCGAGTTGATGAACGGCAATATTCGGATGGTCAGCGAACTGGGCCTGGGCAGCAGTTTCAGCCTGATTCTGCCGCTGGAAGAAGCGTCTCCCCCGCCGAAGAGACCCCTGTTGGCCGAAACCATTTACGTGGTCTCGCCCATCCCTGAATTGGCGCATTCCATCAGCGGTTGGCTACGCCGTTGGGGCGCCAGAGCCCAGGCGGGTCTGCCAACGTTGCCGGATAGTCATCTGTTGCTGCAAGTGCATCTGGAGAGCGTTGATCCGTTACTGGTGCCCGAATGGCCGGGCCCCGTGATCCATGTCAGCAGCAATGCCAGCAGCGTACCAGAAGCGGAAGACAATGCCTGGCACGTCAACCTCAACCACCTCAGCGCAATTTATCAAGCGGTGAGCCAGGCCCAGGGGCTATGGGTGGCCCGCGCCGGAGAACAGACGCGACAACGTGACCTGCACAAACTCAACCTGCACCTGCTGGTGGCCGAGGACAACATCATCAACCAGCTGATTTTGCGTGACCAACTCGAAGAACTCGGCTGCACCGTCGAACTGGCGGCCGATGGTCAGGATGCATTGCAGCTGTACACCGCCAGCAACTTCGACGTGGTGTTGACGGACGTGAACATGCCCCACATCAACGGCTATGAACTGGCGCGTGAGCTGCGGCGCCAGGGCTGTCCGTTGCCAATTATCGGGGCCACCGCCAACGCCATGCGCGGCGAGGCCGACCTGTGCCTGGCCGCCGGCATGAACCATTGCCTGGTCAAACCCTTTGCGTTGCGTGCTCTATTCAACTCCCTGGCGCCTTATGCACGGATCACCCATGAAGCCCCTTAGTATTTTGATTGTCGAAGACCATCCCCTGCAGTATATCTACCTGCAGAACCTGCTCAGCGAGTTGGGGGATTTCCTGCTCGAAACCGCCGAGGATGGCAAAGAAGCGCTGGAGCGCCTGCGCCAGCGGGACTTCGACCTGGTACTGACCGACCTGCTGATGCCCGGCATGGACGGCGTGCAGTTTATCCAGTGCCTGGCCAGCCTGCGCTGCAAGCCGGCGCTGGCGATCATGAGTGCGGCGTCACGGCGCATGCTGATGGCGGCCAGCCTGGTGGCGAAAAACCTCGATGTGGAAGTGATTGGCCTGATTTCCAAACCCGTGAACGCCGATGCGTTGCGCACCCTGGTCGACCAGCTCAGAAACAAAGTGCGCAAGCCCTCCCCCGAATTGCCCGAGCACATGGACATCGACCGTCATACGCTGGTGCAGGCCATGAGCAGCGGCGAGTTCCAGGCCTGGTTCCAGCCGAAAAAATCCCTGGCCAACGGCCGTATTGTCGCCGCCGAAGCCCTGGTTCGCTGGATGCACCCCGAGCGAGGCGTGATGCTGCCCGCCGCGTTCCTGCCGGCGATCAAGGCGTTCGAACTGGAGGAGCGGCTGTTGTGGCTGGTGCTCAAGCAAGCGATCCACGCCCAGGAACACTGGCGCCAGCGCGGCTATGAAATTCCGGTGTCGATCAACCTGCCGACCCACTTGCTCAACAGCCATGACCTGGCAGACCGTTTGCTGGAGTTCGTGCTGCACCACGATGGTATCCCGGGAATGATCTGCTTCGAGTTGATGGAGTGCTCGGTGCCGCAGTACATCAGTAACTTCTACGCTGGCGCTTGCCGCCTGCGCATCAAAGGCTTCGGCCTGTCCCAGGATGACTTCGGCAAGGGCTACAGCTCGTACTTGAACCTGGTCTCCACACCGTTTACCGAATTGAAGATCGACCAGGCCTTGGTGCAGGGCAGCCACGACAACGAAGGCATTGCCCAAGCACTGGCGAGCATCATCGCACTGGGTCGCAAACTCGGCCTGACCGTAGTTGCCGAGGGCGTAGAGACACCGGAGCAACTGGCCCTGTTGCGCAAAATCGACTGCAATCAGGTGCAGGGATTCCTGATCTCCCGCGCCGTATCCTCTGAACATTTTCAGCAACTTCTGAGCAATGATGGCCCCGCTACATCTCACTGACTGGCAGACACGCGAAATCTGTTCAATAGTTAAGGATAAACGGCACCCAATGCCGTTTCATCCTGCACCTGCGGAACCCCATAATGAAGCACAACACGACAGACCTCGAAGTCATCACTCGCAGTCCATGGCGCCTGAACAAAGGCCTGATGATGCTCCTCGGGATCACGCTGATGCTAGTCATGACCAACTATTGGTCACTGCAATGGGAGATCAATTCTCACTATAGCGCCGCACGCATTCAATTCGCGCGCCTGATGGAAAACCTTGCAGGACAGGAATCATACCTCAGGGGCCTGACGCACACGGGTATACAGGCCGAAATATTGCACCCCATAAACGTCTCGGTCAGCCTGGAAAGTCGCATGAACGACACAAATCGCACCCTCTACGAAGGTTTGAAGTATTCGTTTTCGGTGCCGTTTAACGTCAATATCGATGAACAACAGGTCAGCGCCACCGCCAAATCGCAGATTTTTGCCTTAGGCGCGAACCTGACGAGCTACTTCAGCGCCTTCTGGTCCCCATCGTCGTACGAGGCACCGCAAACCTTTCTGATCAATCGACAGAAGCACTACGCCCTCTCCATACCGTCGGTGGGCTACCTACGTCGGAAAACCATCGAGGAAATCGGCAACCCGATAGCACTGCTCAACGCAGTGGAACAAATTCTTGAGCAGGCGCCGCACGCGCTGGAAGACAATCGCGTGTACTGGCGGGCGGGGCCCATTCCCGAGCATCTAATGGCCTACATCGGCCTGCCACTCGGCGGCCAGGGCCCGGTGGTGGTCGGCACCCTGGTAGACGCGACTCCGATCAGCGATGTACTGCAACCCCAGGAACACTCGGTGATTGATCGCTTCACCCTGATTGCACCCGACGGCACCCAGTTGGTCGGCCCAGAGGCCAGGGCATCGCTCAGCGATGGCGTGCATTTCACCACAGACGGGATTGAATTCAAGATGACCCAGCCGGGCGACCATCCCTGGATCGCGATCTATGGCCTGAACTACTCGCACTTATTTCACGCGACCTTAAGCCCGCTGAGCACCCTAACCCTGCTCCTCGCGAGCCTGCTCCCTCTGGGCTGGGCCGGCAGCCGCTGGTACCGGCGCCAAGTCATTACGCCGGCTCGCCTGGCCCATGAACAGATTGCCGAGAGCCTGGAGTTCAGTCGCGTGATCATCGACACCGCCCCCATCGGCTTATGCCTGATACGGCGCAGCGACGGCAAGCTGTTGATCGAGAACCAACGCGCCAAGCTGTGGCCGGGCTCCGCGCGCCTGGCAGCCGCCCTGGCCGCTGTGCATGACAACAGCGAGAACGGCGAGACATACCTGGAGATCGAAGGCCGGCACCTGCAAATCGGTTACGTGTCCACCCGATATCAGGCCGAAGACGTGCGCTTGTATGCGTTCAACGACATCACTCGGCATATTGACGACGCTCAGGCATTGAAAGCCGCCGATGCCGCCAACGAGGCCAAAACGCTGTTCCTGGCGACCATGAGTCATGAAATTCGCACCCCGCTGTATGGTGTACTCGGCACTCTGGAGTTGCTCGGCCTGACCGACCTCAACTCATACCAGAAAACTTACCTGCATACGATCCAGCGGTCATCCGCCACACTTTTCCAACTGATCAGCGACGTACTGGACGTGTCGAAAATCGAGTCAGGGCAAATGGCGATTGAAGCCGTGGAGTTCTGCCCGCTGGACATACTCGAAGACACGCTGCACACCTACGCCGCCTTCGCCCAACGCAAGGGCTTGCAACTCTATAGCAACATCGACCCGACGCTGCCTGACAGCGTAATGGGCGACCCGATGCGCATCCGCCAGATCCTCAACAACCTGGTAAGTAACGCCCTCAAGTTCACTGACATCGGGCGTGTGGTGATCCGCACCAAAGTCACCGCGCACGATGCCGAGCATGTCAACCTGGAATGGCAAGTCACCGACACCGGCGTGGGCATCTGCGAGGCGCAGCAGATCAAGCTGTTCGACCTGTTTTACCAGTCACCGGACATCGCCAGCAAAGGCGGTGCAGGGCTGGGGTTGCCGATTTGCCGCTGGCTGGCGCAGATGATGGGCGGCGAGATCAAGGTGGTCAGTGAGCCCGGCCTGGGCAGCAGTTTTAGCCTGAAGATACGCCTGCCGCTGTGCCACGGCACGCTGACCAACCCGCCGCTGATCGAACCCAGTGAAACACCTGTGTACGTGCAGGCGCCAGTGGGCGAGTTGGCGCAGTCGCTGTGTGACTGGCTCAATCGCCTGGGCATAGTGGCGTCCTTGGCGACGCCCACGCGGGAGCAGGATAACGGCCATGCGGTGCTGGTGGACCTGCTGCCCAACGAGCCCGCCCGGCCCTGGGCCGGCCAACGCGTACAATGCGTGCCAGGTGCGCGCACACCGCCGTTGCACACAGCACAGGGCTGGGTTGTGGATATGCACGACGTACGTACCATCGCCAGCATCGTGTCCTTGGCTCAACATGGCAAGCATGAACAACCAGCGGCAGCCCAGCCGCAAAGTATCGGGAAGCTCGGATTGCACATACTGGTGGCCGAGGACAATCCGGTCAATCAGGCGATCATCAAGGAGCAACTGGAAGCCCTCGGTTGCTCAGTGATCCTGACCGCCAACGGCGAGCAGGCGCTGCAGCAATGGCAACCGCAAGCTTTCGACCTGGTGTTGACCGATGTAAACATGCCCCTGATGAACGGCTATGAACTGACCAGTGCGCTCAGGTTGCATGACCCGCTGTTACCGATCATCGGCGTGACCGCCAATGCGATGCGCGAGGAGGGCCTGCGCTGCCTGGCGGTAGGCATGAATGCCTGGCTCGTCAAACCCTTGAGCCTGCAAACCTTGCGCGAACACTTGGCCAAGCTGTGTAAGGTCAAACCACCATCCGAGCAGTTCGACGACAGGGTGCAGCTGTCAGAGAAGATGCTCCCGCTGTTCATCAGCAGCATGCAGCAAGACTTACAACGTATCGGTGCAGCCCTGGCACAGCGCGATGCGCGCGCCCTTGGTCAACTGCTGCATTCGGCCGCCGGCGCCCTGGGTACCGCGCAGGCCTTCAACCTGGCCCAGGCCTGCATCGAACTGGAAACCGCGCTTAACCGCAGCAGCCTCAACACCACGCTTGAGCTCAAGGTGAAGGTTGTGATGCAGCGACTGTTGGCCATCCTGGAAACCCTCCAGCCCGGGCAAACTTCCCTCACTTGAACTGGCATTACGGACGGCCCTTTATGAAAAAATTCAATGTAGTTATCGCGGACGATCACCCGATCGTGCTGCTCGGGGTACGCGAAATGGTAGAGCGCGATACACGCTTTCAGGTCGTCGGCGAGGCCGTGTGTTCAGCGGGCCTGATCGAACTGTTGCAGCGCCAGGACGCCGACATCGTGATTACCGACTACAACATGCCGGGTGACTCGCCCTACGGCGATGGTCTGAAGCTGGTGGAGTACCTGAAACGGCATTTCCCGCAGGTGCAGATCCTGATCCTGACAATGATCTCCAACCACCTGATCCTCACTCGCCTGCAAGAGCTGGGCGTGATCGGCATCATCCAGAAAAGCCAGTTGCACACCGAGATTCAACTGGCACTCAAGGCCATTGCACAACAGAGCACGTATCGCAGCCTGGAGCCGCCCAAGACCTCGGTGATCGAGACCCTCACGGCCATCGACGAGCGCTTTACCAGCTTGTCGCCCAAAGAGTTCGAAATCCTGCGCTTATTTGTTTCCGGCATGAGCGTGAGTGATATTGCACGCAGCCAGAACCGTAGTTCAAAGACCATCAGCGCGCAAAAGATCTCGGCGATGCGCAAACTTGAAGTAAGCAGCGACCAAGACCTTCTCGCTTATTGCCTGGCGCGTAACGTTTTCAACTAACCCGCTCTTTGCAAGCCCTTCCTGGACAATGGCGTCCCCCCTACTTGCTGGCCCCCACCTTTAAAGCCAACGCAAGTAAGACGCCAGTTTCGTCACTTATAAGAATCGTCTTATTCGCCCGCGCCGCGTCGCTGCTTATTCTTTGCTCGCAATTCAACAATCGCTTTTCAACTTACACTTACGGGCATCATCATGAAAAAGTTTTCCCTGGCTGTTATCGCCTCGGCGATTATCGCTGCCTCCGGCAGCACATTTGCTGCCGACCCAGCACCGAAACCGTCCATGGCTGGTAGCGGTAAAGTCACTTTCACTGGCGTGATCAACAACGACGCCTGCACGGTAGAGGGCGCCAAATCCGACCGTACCATTTCGGTCGACATGGGCAACGTTGCAATTAAAGACATGGGCACCGCAGAAAATCCAACTGCCGGCCGAGTGACAGCCAAAGATTTCAATCTGAACGTCAACTGCAACCAAGGCACCAAAGTCACCATGCTCTTCGAACCCAACAACGGCGGTTCGGGCCTGGTGAACGGCAAAAAGGTACTGGCGCTGAATCCAGGTACGGCCTCGGCGAAAAACGTCGGTATCGCTTTGCTCGACAGCAACGGCACCCTGATTGACCTCAGCTCGCCAGCCACCGCCCGTATTGAAAGCGACATGCACGGCAATGGCACTGCCGGCGGCGACGCGACCCTGAGCTTTGCGGCTGCCTACGTCACCACCGGTGCTGCCGGTGCGTCCACCGCCGGTCGCGGTGATGCCACTCTGCCGTTCATCCTGCAATACCAGTAACACCGGCGCTCTGTGCACCGAACGTGCGAGGCCATACGGCCTCGCCACTTTCTCTTAATTACACCGGATAACCCACATGCAGCCTCGTTCTATCGCCGCGTGTCTGGGGCTGTTGGGCATGCTTTTGGCTACCCAGGCCGCCGCCAGCATTTCACTGAACACCACCCGTCTCGTGTTCGATGGCGACCACAAAGAAGCCAATGTCACCGTACGCAACGGGAACCAGGAGGTTTTGATTCAATCTTGGGTGGACAGGAACGACGCTGATAGTAGCCCTGCGCCGTTTGCTGTCACGCCGCCAATAGCACGCATCTTTGTCAAGGAGCAGCAACTGCTGCGCATCCTGTATGAAGGCACCGGCATGCCCACGGACCGCGAGTCGGTGGTGTGGCTCAACGTGCAAGAAATCCCCAAGAACAGCGAAACTGAAAACTCCTTGCAGTTGGCCATCCGCCAGCGCATCAAGATTTTTTACCGCCCTGCCGGCCTAACCGGTAGTGCGCTGCAAGCCCCTGCGCAGCTTGAATGGACCCTGGTCAAACATGGCGTCCAGCACCTGTTGCGGGTGAAAAACCCGACGCTTTACCACGTGTCCATGGCCGACATCAAAGTACAGGCGCAACTGGCCAGTGACTCGACCATGATCGCGCCCGGCGAGGAAAAACAGTTCCCACTCAAAGCGCCGCCAGCGGCAGGTCCGGTTCAGCTGTCGTTTTCCAGCATCAATGACTACGGCGCTCAGAACCACTATACCGCGCCTCTGTCCGACGGCCCTTCGGCCCCCGTACGCGCCACTGAGTCGCTCCTCCAACACTAACTATTTTCTCTAACCCATAGGCTTACTCCATCGGCCTGTTTACGTACTCGCCTGCTCGCTGATCAGGGATGTCATAGGTCCTCGCATGTCTTTTAATCCCAGCAACAGTCCCGCGTGTGGCGCACTGAAGTTAAAGACGCTATCACTGGCGATCGCAGCCTGCCTGCCGGTTTTGGCGATGGCCGATGAGGCAGCGCAAACCTTCAACACCACATTCCTGCAAGGCTCGAAGTCATCGGTCGATTTGCAGCAGTTGCTCTCGGCCAACAGCGTGCTGCCGGGCAATTACCGCGTCGACCTTTACAGCAACGAAGTGCTGGTAGGCCGGCGCGATATCGACTTCAAGCGCGACCCGAAAAACGGCCGGATCGAAGCCTGCCTGACCCTCGACCTGCTCAAGCAACTGGGCGTCGACATGAAGCGCCTGCAGGCCGAGGGCAAACTCGACCCGCAGCAGCCACAGGACTGCTACGCCCTCGCCGAGATGATCGAAGACGCCAGCGTGCGTTACGACAGCAGCCGCCTGCGCCTGATGGCGAGCATTCCGCAAGTGGCCATGCAGCGCGGCTTGCGCGGGTATGTCGACCCGCAGTTGTGGGACGAGGGCGTACCTGCCGCATTCATCAACTACCAGCTCAACAGCAGCCGCACTGCCGGCGACTATCAAACACGTATTGCCAATAACCTGGGCCTGCGCAACGGCATCAACCTGGGTGCCTGGCGCTTGCGTAACGAGTCGAACCTCAGTGGCGGCACCGGCCGCGCGAACACCTTCACCAGCAACCGCACCTACCTGCAGCACGACGTGACCGCTATCAAGGGCCAGTTCAGCGCCGGTGAGATTTTCTCCGACACCGACCTGTTCGACAGCGTGCGATATCGCGGCCTGAAACTGGCCTCCGATGACGGCATGCGTGCCGACAGCGAGCGCGGCTATGCGCCAGTGATTCGTGGCGTGGCACAGACGAATGCGAGGGTAGAAATCCGCCAGAACAACTACATCCTCTACACCGCCAACGTCGCGCCGGGCCCGTTCGAGATCAATGACATTTACCCGAGCGGCTCCAACGGCGACCTGGAAATCACCGTGATCGAAGCCGACGGCACGCGACGGGTGACGAGGCAGGCGTTTTCCAGCCTGCCAATTATGGTGCGTGAGGGCCAGGTCAAGTACAGCCTCTCAGTGGGCACGTTCAACAGCAATGCCGATGGCATGGCAACCCCGCGTTTTCTCAGCGGTACACTGGCCTATGGTCTGACCAGCAACCTCAGCGGCATCGTGGGTTTGCAAACCAGCGAGGACTACAATGCGTTGTCCATCGGCGCCGGCAAGAACACCTCGTTCGGTGCGTTCTCGCTGGATACCACCCATTCGTCCAGCAAGGCCCAGGGGCGAACCTCCCAGGGCAGCAGCGTGCGCGCCTTGTACGCCAAGACCTTCGCCGGCACCGATACCAACTTCACCCTGGCCGCCTATCGCTATTCCACCGAGGGCTATCGCACCCTCACCGACCATGTGGAAGACAGCAGCGAGGACGTGCGCGTGCGCACCGGCCACTCGAAAACCCGCACCGACCTGACTATCAACCAAAGCATCGGGCGCAACAGCGAGTTCGGCAGCCTGTATTTGACCGCCAGCGACCAGCGTTACTGGAACCGCGGCGGGTCAAAGAGTTTTTCAGCCGGCTACTCCAGCAACTGGGGCGACCTGAGCTACAACCTCGGCGTGACGCGCACCAAGCAAATCGTCACCTGGGGACAGCCCAGCAGCGACACACAGGTGAACCTGTCCATCTCGTTCCCGCTGGGCAAACAGGCTCGCGCGCCACGGGCATTCGTCACCACCAGCCACCAACGTGGCAACACCACCACCCAAGCGGGCATCAATGGCTACGTGGCCGACACCAGCGACACCTCCTATTCGGTGCAGGCCGGCCACAGTGACACCAGCGGCGACTCAGGTTCGGTGAACATCAACAGCCGCACCGCCGTGGCCGACGTCAGCCTCGGCTACAGCCAGGGCCAGGGCTATAACTCACAGAACTTCAACCTCGCAGGCTCGGTGGTGGCTCACGCGGGCGGCGTCAACCTGGGGCAGACGGTCAGCGAGACCTTCGCCCTGGCCGAAGTGCCAGGCGTCTCTGGGGCCAAGATCAGCAGCTACAGCGGGGTGGAGACCGGCTACAACGGCTATGCGGTGGTTCCCACTGCGCAACCCTACCGGGTCAACTGGATCAGCCTGGACACTCGCGACCTGGGTGGCGACGTGGAAATCACCAACGCCACCCAGCAGCTGGTGCCGCGCCGTGGCGCCATCGTGGTGGCGCATTACAGCGGCACCACCGGGCGGCGGGTGTTGTTTGAGTTGTTTGATGCACAGCATCAACCGCTGTCGTTTGGTGCCTCACTGGAAGACGCCAATGGCAAGCAGTTGGCGATTGCCGACCCCAATGGTAATGCCCTGGCACTGGTGGAAGAGGATCAGGGCACGCTGATCATCAAGTGGGGGGAACAGCGTTGTAGCGCGAGCTATGCGCTGGCACCACAGAACAAGGCGTTGAACTACGAGCGCCAGGCACTGGTGTGTACGCCTTGATTGTGCGGGGGAATGCGCTACTGTGCCGACCACGCACCCATCCTCCGCGAGATTTGCCCATGCGTAACCTGTTCCTTGCCAGTGCCTGCCTGCTGACCACCGCCCTGGCAGGCTGCCAGCAAACACCACCGGCTAACGACCAACTCGATGCAGTGCTCTGGACCCAGACGTCCATCGAGCACGAGATGATCTACCGCCAGCTCTTCGCCAACGCCACCCGCCAACTCGATGTAGCGCTGGCCGACCCCAACTGGGACGCACTGCCTTTGCCTGCGCGCAAGCTGACCGGTTTGCCACCGGCGGTGATCGTGGATATCGACGAGACCTTGCTGGACAACGTGCCGCTCAACGCTCGCGACATCGTCAACAATCAGGTCTATTCCTACGATCGCTGGAATACCTGGGTCGAGCAGGCCAAGGCTCAGGCGCTGCCGGGTTCCGTGGCGTTCCTGCAAGCGGCCAGACAAAAAGGTGTCAAGGTGTACTACCTCACCAACCGCGAGCACAGCCAGGTCGCGGCCACCGCCAAAAACCTGCGTTTGCGCGGCTTTCCGATTGAGAGCGACGCACAGATCCTGGCGGCCAGCACCCCCACCGGCCACTGCGAAAGCGCGGGCTACGGCAAGCAGTGCCGCCGCCAGTGGGTCGCCAGCCGAGCACGCGTGCTGTTGATGGCGGGCGACTCGTTGGGCGATTTCGTGCAGGCCGAACACAACACCCTGGCTGCGCAGCGCAAGGCCGTCGAACCCTATGTGAACTGGCTGGGGCAGCGCTGGTTCCTGCTGCCCAACCCGAGCTACGGCAATTGGTACAGCGCGCCGTATGGGGATGATGAAACCTTACCGTTTGTCCAGAAGCGCAAGCTCAAGCAGCAGGCTTTGTTGTTGCAGCAATAAAGAGTAGCCATGTGGAAGGGGGCTTGCTCCCGATAGCAGTGGTTCAGCCAACACATGCAGTGACTGACAATCCGCTATCGGGAGCAAGCCCCCTCCCACAGTTCGAGCCGCCAACAATGACGCAGGGCTGCTCCCGCCGTGCGCACCACCTTGCTGATAGCAAATCGTGCATCAAGCAGTTCGGGCAGCAATCGCCTCCACTTCCACCAACGCCCCCGGCAACGGCAGCGCCACCACTTGCAACGCGGTCCGCGCCGGTTTTTTCGGCTGCTCGGGCGTACCGAAGAACTGCGTATACCCCCGCTGCAACCCGGCAAAATCCAGCTTGCGGTCGGTTTCTTCCGCGCCGACCAGAAATACGCGCAACTGCACGATATCGCCCAGGTCCAGATCCTGCTGCTGGAGGATTTTGCGCAGTTTGTTGAACACTGAAACAGTCTGTACTTCGGTGTCGCCGTAAACCCCAGGCACATTCGGGTCGGCGAGATCGGGCAGCGTGCCGCTGACGAATATCAGACTGGCCGAGGCCGGCACGGTGACGGTTTGCGAGATGGGAAAATCGCCCACGCTGGTGCGTTGAATGCTGTCGCTCATGGTGTTGCTCCTCAAGAGGCGGCCACAGCCGCGATCTGTCGTTGTTGGGTGATGTGCTCGGCCAGTTGCGCCACCACATGGCGCGCGGAGTTGGCCGCCGACTCCTGCCAGATGCCCACGCCACTTTGCACCAGGCCGTCGCCGGCGAAGTACACCCGGCCATGGGGCCGTTCCAGCAAGGCGTGGGCCTGGGCGGGGAAGTGTTCGCGTTGCAGCCACGGGCCTTCGCTGTAGGGGATCTGTTCCCAGGACACCGCCAGCGGATGACGCAAATGTTTGGAATAACCTGGATGCAACAGCTCTACGGCTTGTCGGGAGGCGGCGTGCTGCTGTTCGAGTGGCTGTGCGCCGAACACGTCGGCGCCCTCCCCGGTCACGTAACCGGCCACCAGCACGCCCTCGCGGGTATTGAGGTCGTTGCTGGGGTACCACAGCAAGCGCGCCGGGTGCTCGACCCATGACAGGCCGCCATAGGTGCGGTAATCGGTTTCCCAGAAACGTGGGGATTGCCACGCCACCTTGGTCGCCTGGTCGCTGCGCGTGCTGAGCAAGGCGGCCTTGACCGGGTCGCTGAAGTCGCTGTCCAGCCTGGCCAGCAGGGGCAGCGGCAAGGTCGAGACCAGGTAATCGGCACGCACCACCTGTTCGCGGCCGCTGTGCTGGTCGTGATAGGTCACCGCCACGCCCTCCTCCAACTGACGGATCTGCCGCACCTGGGCGCCCAGTTGCACCTGCTCATGCACGCGTCGGTAGAGGGCGTCGGTGATGCGGTCCATGCCGCCCACCGGCTGGAACATGGTGGCTGAAAATTCCGGGAATTCGGTGTGCAACAAAGCGCCCCAGAGTTCCGGGTGCAGCAAGCGCTCCAACCCCAGCGGCTTGTGGCGGGCGGGCAAGGCGCCAGGGTGGGCGGCGGATTCAAGGTGCCCGGAACGCAGGGTGCCCTCGAAGGCCAGCTCCTGGGACAGGTCGCCGTACACCTGCAAAAAACCCAGCAGGCGCGTGCGCTCTTCACCACTCAACACATCGTCAAGGGCGTCACGTTGCACCGCCCTGGCCAGCAACCCGGACAGGTGCCCACGGGTGTCGTTGAGCGCCTGGCCGACACTGAACGCCGGCTGGCTCAGGTCCGGCCGCACCTGAGCGCCATGGCTGCTGTTGACCAGCACTTCCAACGGCACGCCCAGCTCACTGCAATAGTCGAGGATGGTGCGGTGCTGGCTGGGGATACGCGCCGGGCCGGCGTTGAAATACTGGCCCGGATCAAACCCCACGGTTTGCGAGCGACCATCCTTGTAGGCCACGCGATCGCCGTTGCGCAGGGTCCAGGTGCGACCACCTACGCGCTCACGGGCTTCCAGCACCTGCACGCTGAAGCCAGCGCGACTCAGTTCCAGGGCCGTGACCAATCCTGCAATCCCGGCGCCCAGCACCAGCACGCGGGTGCCCTGCCCCAGGCCATCCTTGAGTTTCAGCGGTTGCGGTCGGCGGTGTGACGATGGGCCCAGCCCCAACACCGCCAGTGCATCCTTGACCGCCTTCTCACCGCCCACTGCGGCAATGCTCGACAGCGCTTCACGTCGTGTCAGTCCCATGTCGATGCTCCTAGTCCGGCAGGCCCGGTGGATTGATCAGCGACTTGTCGACGCGTTCGACATCCAGGCCCCAACGTTGCAGCACCTGCTCGTATTGCCCTCCGGCAATCGCGCCTTCCAAGGCAGTGTGGATCGGCTGGACCAGGCCGTTGTCCTTGCGCGTGGTCACGGCGATATCGGCCTGCAACGGCCACCCACCGTTGACAGTGCCGACGCGCTTGATGCCGCCGGTGATCGCCGCCGAATAGGCGTACACCGAGTTCGGCCCGAACAGCGCATCGCTGCGCCCTGACTGCACCGCCAGTTGCGCGGCGGCCTGGTCGTCGAAGTATTGCAACAGCGCAGGCTTGAGGCCGGCTTTTTCATTGGCCTCGTTCCAGGCCAGCAGGACCTTTTCCTGGTTGGTGCCGGAGCCGACGATGATCTTCAGCCCGGCAATGTCCGCCGCCTGCTGAATCGCGTTGATCTTGCTGGTGCTCTTGACGTAAAAGCCGAGCACATCCTGGCGGTAGGTGGCGAAGTCAAAACGCTTTTTACGTGCCTCGGTGACGGTGACGTTGCTGATCACCACGTCGTATTTGCCCGAGCTGACGCCCAGGGGCCAATCCTCCCAACTGGTCTGTACCACATTGAGTTGCAGGCCGAGGCTATCGGCGATCAGTTGTGCGGTATCGGCTTCGCTGCCGATGGTGGTCTTGTCGTCACTGGCGAGCAGTGCCAGGGGCGGCCCGGCCACGCCGGACACGGCCACGGTGAACTTGCCCGGCTGGGCGAACTTGAAGCCCGGCGGGATCTGCGCAATGGCCGCTTCATTGCGCGGCACATGGATGCGCGGGCGGTCGGGGCTGAGATCGACCTGTTGCACAGCGAAGGCGTATTGCGCGGTGCTGACGGCAAGCGCCAGCAAGGTCACGCGGGTGGTGTTGATGAACATGGGCACTCACTCCTTGAACTAAAGCACCTTGCCGAGAAAGGCCTGGGTGCGGGGATGGTGGGGTTGGCGCAGGATCTGTTCGGGCGGGCCTTCTTCGATCAGTTGACCGTCGCAAAGAAACACCACGTGGTCGGCCACTTCACGGGCAAAGCCGATCTCGTGGGTGACGATCACCAGAGTCACCCCCAGCCGGGTCAGACCCTTGATCACGTCCAGCACCTCGCCTACCAGCTCAGGGTCGAGGGCCGAGGTGGGCTCGTCGAACAGCAGCACCTTGGGATCCAGCGCCAGGGCCCGGGCGATGGCGACGCGTTGTTGCTGACCACCGGAGAGCTGGCGCGGATAGGCGTCGGCCTTGTCCGCCAGGCCGACCTTGGCCAGCAACTCGGCAGCCTTGAAGTGCGCTTGTGCCTTGCTCCAGCGCTTGTGGGCCAACGGCGCTTCAGCGATGTTTTCCCACGCGGTGAGGTGCGGGAACAGGTTGAAGTTCTGGAATACAAAACCGACGTCGATGCGACGCTTGAGGATCTCGCGTTCCTTGAGTTCGAACAGCAGGTCGCCCTTGCGTCGGTAGCCGACATATTCACCGTCGATGGTGATATGCCCGCTGTCGATTTTCTCCAGGTGGTTGATGGTGCGCAGCAGGGTGGACTTGCCCGAGCCGGACGGGCCGAGGATCACCGTGACCTTGCCGGGGTCGATAGTCAGGTCGATGTTATCGAGCACCTGCTGGTTGCCAAAGCGCTTGCCCACGCCCTGGATCTGGATGCGCCCGGCGCGTGCTTCAGCCATGGGACTTCTCCTTGAGCCACAGGCGCAGGCGCTGCAACGGCGTCGGCGGCAGCACCCGCGCGGTGCCGCGGGCAAAGTGACGCTCGACGTAGTACTGGGCGCTGGTGAGCACGGTGGTGATGATCAGGTACCACACAGTGGCCACGATCAGCAGCGGGATCACCGCCTGGGTGCGGTTGTAGATGACTTGCACGGTGTAGAACAGCTCGGGCAGGGCCAGCACATAGACAATGGAAGTGCCCTTGACCAGGCCGATGATTTCGTTGAACCCCGACGGTAAAATCGAACGCAGCGCCTGGGGCAGGATGATGCGGAAGATGCGCCGCGAGGCCGGCAACCCCAGGGCCGCGGCTGCTTCATGCTGGCCGGCCTCCACACCGATCAGGCCACCGCGGATGATCTCTGCCGCGTAGGCGGCCTGCATCAGGCTCAAGCCAAGCACCGCCACGGTGAATTGACTGAGCACATCCACCGTCGACCACTCGGCGAACACCAGATCGGTGAACGGCACACCGAGCACGATGTGGTCGTACAGGTAGGCAAAGTTGTAGAGAATGATCAGCACCAGCAGCGCCGGCATCGAGCGGAAAAACCAGATATAGCCCCAGGCCAATGCGGCCAGCAACGGTGAGCCCGACAGCCGCGCCAACGCCAGCGCCGTGCCAAGGATGACGCTGAACACCGTGCTCAGCAGCGTCAGCAACAGCGTCTGCCCCAAGCCGCGCAGCACTGACGGCGAGAAGAACCACTGGCCGAACACCCCCCACTCCCACCGCGGGTTGGTGGCCAGGGAATGCACGATGGCCAGCAGCACCAGCGCGGCGAAGATCGACCCGGCCCAGCGCCAGGGATGTCGGGCCGGTACTACTTGCAGAGCCTTTATCGGCGTCGAGATACGGCGCTGGCGCAGCGGTTGGGCGCTGACCTCATCAAGCAGGTCGTAGGGTTTGGCGACAATGGGCATGTGCTATTCCTCGCAGGCCTTAGAAGGCGTAAGTCAGCCGGGTGTAGTAGTACCCGCCGGTAAAACCGTAGGGCGAATAGGTGCCGTAGCTGGCGACCATGGTGCTGCTCGGCACCCCTTGTTTCTTGGGGTATTGGTCGAACAGGTTCTTGGCGCCGATGGCGATGTTCAGGTCTTTGGTGAGGTTGTAGCCAAGGTCGAGGTCGGTGATCCATTTGGCGCTGTAGACCCGGTCCAGGTCGCGGTTGGCCGATGAATTGACCTCCTTGTAGGAACCGTAGCGAGTCAGGGCCAGGCTGAGATTGAAGCGTTCGATGCTCCAGTCGCCACCAAGGATCAGCTTGGTATTGGGCTGCACGCCGGTGATCAGGTTGCGGGCCTCGCGATCCATCAGGTCATAAGGCCGGCCAAGGATGCTGGTGGACGCCTTGTAGTTCTGGATTCTGGTCTGGTTCCAGTTGAACGCAGCGGTCCACTTCAGCGCGCCGAACGCGCCCAGGTCCTGGTTGTAGCTGCTGACCAGGTCCAGGCCCTTGGTGCGGGTGTCGGCGCCATTGATAAAGTACTGGCCGCCGGAGGTGGAGTTGATGCCGTTGTTCTGCAGTACCTGGGTGACTTCAGGGCCAAGCAAGGTGCCGGTCAGGGTGATGCGGTCACGTAGATTGATCACGTAGGCATCGGCGGTGAAGCTCAGGCGGTCGGTGGGTGTAAGGGTGAAACCGAGGCTGAAGTTGGTGGAGCGTTCGGGCTTCAACTCTTCGGCGCCCAGCGCCTTGGCCGCCGCCGACCCCAACGGCAGCACGCCGTAATTGATCGACTGGTACACGCCGTCCACCACGCCATAGGTGGTGGAGCGCGCACTGAACAAACTGTTGGCCAGGGACGGCGCCCGAAAGCCATTGCTCACCGTGGCACGCACCGCGAACTGCGGCGTGAAGTCGTAGCGGGTGGTCAGCTTGCCGCTGCGGGTGGCACCCACGCCTTCGTTGTAATGCTCATAACGCAAAGCAGTGCCGACATACCAATCCGGCAAGGGGTTGAAGCCCACGTCCACATAACTGGCCAGGCTGTTGCGAGAAGCGCTGCTTTCTTCCTGCGGGGAAATACCGTTGGTGACCTGGGCTCCGGACGAGGCACAGTTACCCGGCGCCACGCAGTAGCCGCCGTTGGCATAAGACCCGTAGTCACCGGCCTGTACCTCGTAGGTATCGCGCCGATGCTCGAAGCCATAAGACAGGTCCAAGGGTTTTTGCAGGCCGATATCAAAGCCGCGCTTGAAGTCCAGGTTGGTGGTCAACTCGGTAGAAATCCAGGTGCCGGACGTGAAGCTGTTCGGCGTGGCCTCGCCCAGGGACGGGTTCTGGTTGTGGGTGGTGCCCTGCTCCGCTTCATTGCGCCCGTAAGTGGTGGACAGGTCCCAGTCCCACTCACCCAGGGTTCCCTTGCCGCCGAAGGCCGCCTGAAAATCGTCCTCGTCGATGTACCAGGTCGGGGTGTACCCGGCCGGATAGCCATTGGGCCCGGTGGTGATGGTGTTGGTGATGGTCGGCAGCCGGAAGTTCTGGCCCTGCTCGGCCTTGCGTCGCGAGTAGGTGGTGAAAGAGTACAGGCTGAGGCTGTCATCGATCGGCAGCTCGGCGTTGTAGCCCAGGGTCAGCAGGTTGGTCTTGGGCGTGCCGTAGCCGCCATAGGTGGACTTGCCTGCCAGGCCATACGCCTGCTCGTAGGTGTAGCCATTGGCGCTGGCCTTGTTGTCATCGTTCTGGCTACGCGCATCCAGAGCCAACTGCACGATGCCGCCGTTACCGATTTCGAAGCCCTTGTTGAGGCTTTGCTGCACCGTCTGTTTCTTCCCGTCGTAGCCAAGGCCGGTGTTGGTCACCGAAGTGCCGCTGGTGTCGGCCTTGAGGATCACGTTGATCACCCCGGCGATGGCGTCGGAACCGTATTGAGCTGCGGCGCCATCGCGCAGGACTTCCACATGGTCGATGGCACTGATGGGGATCAGGTCCAGATCCGCCGGCGCCGCGCCAGTGTTGATGCCGTTGATATTCAAGGTGGCGCTGGTGTGGCGGCGCTTGCCGTTGACCAGCACCAGTACTTCGGCGGCGCTCAAGCCCCGCAGGTTCGGCGCCCGGGCAATGCCGCTGGCGTCCCAGCCGGTTTTTTCCGGCAAGGTCAGCGACGGGATCACTGCGCTCAACGCCTCCATCAGCCCGGGCTTGCCGGTGCTTTGCAGTTGCTTGGCGCTGACCACATCAATCGGCACCGGGCTGCTGGTGACCGTGCGCTGCTCGGCGCCACGGTTGCCGGTGACCACGACGGTAGACAAGGTGCTGTCGTCCTGGGCTTGCGTCGCTGCAGCCAGCAAGGACAACGTCAGGGCGGCGGTGGGTTGTAGAACGTGCTTCATATCCATTCCCGGCTTTTTCCAAATCGCGAAATCGAGCAGGCACGCGCCTGACGCGGCGTGACCGGTGTTCAAAAGGCGTTTCGGCTTGGGCTAGGTGTGGGGCAAGCGAGGGGTTTGAAGTGGCAACATACGTTGAGCTCCCGTCCAACGACTCTGCTGCGGGGGATAGTCACCCGGTCAGGCGCGCAGAATCTGAATCACGCTGGGTACCATCCGAGGTCAGGGGTAGGCTGTTGAGCTCAAACATAACGGAATGAATTTCAAAAATATAATGCTGTTTTGGCATAAGCTAATATTCTCTACTTTCATTATTATTTAATATTTTTATTCATAACGGTAATGTTTAACCCATCAGCAGCAGAGAGATTCTGGGCTAGGGAGGTTGCCCTCGATAGCATAGGTATCTACACAACTTTGCAGCCGCCAACCGTAACCACGATGCGAAGCGAGCCGCTCGTGATCTTGATCTGCTTTTGATCCTAGGCGCCCCGTTAAACCACGCTGGCCGGAATTCGACAGGGATTTGGGGGGTAAACCGGCAGGGATGCCGGTTTAGCCGCCCCGCGCCATGGATGGCGCGTGGCGGCGACCCCCCCGAATACCTGGCGGATTACGGGCACACCGAGCCTAAGCGAGGTGCCGAGTGGTGGGGCAAGAGCCCTTTTGGTTACTTTTGGCTGGGCCGGCATTCCGGGCTCTTTTCCAAAAGTGACCCGCTGTAAAAGCGGAACCAATATCAGCCGTTACCACAGGAATGGATATGTACTCGGTATAACTGTGTTGGCTGTCAGGCCGTCATCGCAGGCAAGCCAGCTCCCACATTTGGATCGCGTCGCATCATTTAGGTAGTCGCTGGCAGTCAAGCCGCCATCAGGAGCAAGCCCCCTCCCACATTGGTACTCCGAGCAGCCAGGATTATTGAGCCGGCCGCAACAGCTGCATCTGCTGGCGATAATCATCCGTCACCTGCCGCGCCTGGCTGCTGCTGGTAATGACTCTTGGCGTAATGAGCACTATCAACTCTGTACGGTCCTTAGACTTGCCAGTATTGCCAAACAACCACCGCAACCCCGGTATCTTCCCCAGATAAGGCACGGCACTGACACTCTCGGCGTTGTCCTGTTTGATCAACCCACCAAGCAATACCGTCTGCCCACTCTGCACCGCCACCTGAGTCGACACCGAGCGTGTGGAAATGCGCGGGTTCACCGGCGTCTCACTGCTGCCCGCCGGGTTCTGGGCATCACTGACCTGCTGCTGGATATCCATGTACACCAGCCCGCCCGGATTGATGCGCGGCACCACATCCAGGATCACCCCGGTCTGTACATATTCGACACTGCTCAAGGTGGTGTCGGCGTCACCGGTGTTGACGGTGGTCTGGCTGATGGGAATGTTATCGCCCACCTGAATCTGAGCCGGCTGATTGTTCATCACCACCAGCGACGGCGCCGACAGCACCTGGGTGCGGCCGTTGGTTTCCAGCGCGTGCAAAGCCACTTGCAGGTTGGAGCTGACAAAGGAGTAGAACAACGAATCCGCCGCCCCCAGCCCCGCCCCGCCACCGCCCAGGGCGCCTTGGCTGCCGGAGGCGTTGGCCACCGTGGTGCTGGTGGAATTGCCCGCCAGGCGGCCCAGATACCACTGCACACCCAGGTCCAGTTCACCGGTGAGTTTGACCTCCAGGATGCGGGTCTCAATCTGCACTTGCAGCGGTGGGTTGTCCAGGCGCTTGATCGCCGCTTCGATCTCTTTCCATTGCGCCGGACGGGTGCGCACCAGCAGCTGGTTGCTGCTCTTTTGCGCGGTGATGCGGGTGCCGGCTTCGAGGTCGCTGGTGGGGGGCGCCTGGGTATTTTCGGCAGGTTCGGATTCGGGTTCGTCGGGTGCAGGCGCTGGGACATTGGCCTGCAGCCCAGCGCTGGTGGACGAGGACAAGGTGGTGGTACGCAACCCCGGCGCGACCTTGGCCGGTGCGTCGTCCTTGATCACGCCATTGCCGTAGATCTGCCGCAAATATTTGGCCAGGTCGGCGGCCTTCATATTGCGCACGTCGTACACATACATCTGCGGCTCGTTGCCGCCGCCCTCGTCGATGGTGCGAATCCAGTCACCCACCTCGCTGAGGTACTCGGGCTGAGACGAAATCGCCACCACCGAGTTGGTGCGCTCGACCGGCAAAAATCGCAACATGCCCGCCAGGGGCGTGCCGCTGTCGGCGCCGAACATGGCTTGCAGCTCGGGCATCAGTTCGGCCACCGAGGCGCGTTGCAGGCCGAAGACCGCCACGGACATGCCCTTGAGCCAGTCCACATCGAAAGTGTCGATGGTGTCCTGGTAGTTGGCCAGCTCTTCCGGGGTGCCGGCCAGGCTCAGTACATTGCGCGCCGGGTCGACCAGCAGAAACGCATTCTCTCGGGCGAAGGGCTTGAGCAGTTTCTGCATCTCGGTGGCGGAGATGTAGCGCAGCGGGAAGAGTCGCGCCGAGAGCCCGCTGGAGGGCTGCGTCACGCGCATCTGCGGCACCAGCTTGCCCGCCACCGCCTGGCTGGCCGGCAGGATCACGTAGCGGCTGCCCTGCTTGATCATGGCGTTGTCGGTCCAGGACAGCAGGGTTTCGAGGATCGACAGGGCCTGCTGCTTGTCCACCGGTTTTGACGTGGAGAAGCTGACATTGCCCTTCACGCCCTCGGCGATGCTGTAGTTCTCGTGCAGCAAGTCGCCCATTACGCTGTTGATCACCGCTTCGATGGGCTGGCCCTGAAAGTTGAAGACGATGTCGCCGCCCTCCTCCTGGGCTTTTACCGGCGCAGTGGGTTTACGCACGAACGTCTGATTGCCACGAATCAGCTGGCGCTGCGGCGGCGACTTCGCCTCGGGCAGAGCGCTTTGCATCGCAGGCTCCGCATTCGGCGGGCGTTGCGAACCGGTGCCTTGCAGCGCCTCGTTCAGCAGCTGTTCGTCCGGATCAAGGCGGTCGGGTAAGGATCCACAACCGCCCAGGGAGACGGCAGTGGCCAGGCAAAACAGCGAAGTGCGCATATCGATCAAGGGAGGGGCTCGCGGGGATGGGAAATCAGGGGTAACCGCTTGCCGTAGAGGCTCAGGGTCTGGGTGCGCCCGTTGAGGGCGAAACGGGCGTATTGCGGGGTCAGGTGTTCCAGGCGCCAGCCGTTGGGCAGCGTCTGGCCCAGGCGCACCGTCAGGGGTGGGCCGCCGGCTTGCTTGAGCATGGCCATTTGCAGGTTGCCGGTGATCATGATGCCGCTGAGGGTCAGGTTGGCCAGGCTCGCCACCTGGGTCTTGCCGACCACGCTGTCCGGGCGGCGATCGGGGCTGAACAGCGGCGTCTGCCAGGTGCTCGCGAGCTCTTGCAACGCCGGCGCCGGTGCGGCCTGCACAGTGACGGAGGGCTGCACAGGTGCAGGCGCCTGCGGCAACCATCGCGGTTGATCACCGATGCTGCTGAGGATCACCGCCATCAGTACGCCCAATAGCCCGGCCAAGCCGAGCAAGCCCCACTCCAGGGGGCGCAGTGCACCGATCATGGCGCCACCTGCGCCGGTTGCAGGTAGCCACGCACCAGCAGTTGCACCGCCAGCTTGCCCGCCCCGCCAGTGGCCGGTGCCTGTTTGCTGCGGCGAATGCGCAACTCATCGACAAACAGAAACGGCGGCTGGTATTCCAGCGCGTGCAGGATCGCGGTCAGCGGTTCGATGGCGCAGTTCAGCGTGAGGCTGACCTTGACCTGCCGATAGGGCTCGCTGCTGTCCTGTTCGGTGGTGATGGGTTTGCGCTGGGTGAGGTTGCAGCCGCCGCCAAGGTTGGCGTGGCTGTTGATCAGGTCGGCCAGACGCTGCATCAGGTCGGCGGCGACCACATCGGGGTCATCGCCTGGCAACAGGCTGGCGCTGCTGGCCGGGTCTTGCCGCGCCAGCTCAAGCTGCTCGCGCAATGCATCGCCCTGGTGCAACACGGCGGCGTAGCGTTGCTGCTGTTCACGCAACTGCTGGGCTTGTTCGCCCATGGTGCGCAGCGGGCCGGCGAACCAGCTGTCGATCAGCAACCAATAGGCCGCACCGAGTACCACGGCCAGGAGCAACAAGGCCCCGCCACGACGTTCACGGGGTGTGAGGGGTCGGCGCATCGGCGGCCTCCTGGCGTAAGTGGGCGCGCAAGGCAAACTGGTCCTTGCCGGTGCGCGCATCGGGTTGAATCACCCCTTCGAACTGGGCGTTGTCCAACCGCCGGCAGCCTTTGATGCGGGTGATCAGGCCACTGGCCTTGGCACTTTGCCCGGAGAAGGTCACCTCAGCGTCCTTGACGTCCAATTGGTCGAGCCAAGTGTCGGCGGGCAGACAAGTGGTCAAGTCATTGAGCAGCGCAGCCAGCGGCGGTTGCGCCCGTTTGCGCTGGGTGAGGTACTGCGCCGCGCCGCGGGTATTGAGCAGTTGCTGGCGCAGGGCGTGCACCTGGGCGACCTGGGCTTTTTGCTGCTGCACGGTGGCGTGCATGGCGTCGAGCACACGCTGGCGGTCGTTGAGCCACAGCAACATGGCGGCGATCAGCAAGGCACCGCACAGCCATGGCAGGCTGCGCTGCAAATCCTTGCCCGTTCGGCGTTGGCGCGAGCGTAACGGTGCCGGCAGCAGGTCGATGCCCAGGCCCGCCACATCGACGCGATGGGGATGCAGACCAAGGGCAGCGCAGTCACTCAGAATCCGATCCAGACGCTCGCGCAGGATCGCCACCAGCGTGACCTCAAGGTGGGTGGGTGTGCGCTGCTCCTGAAGCGCCACGAAGTACAACTGCTCGGCGTCGAACGGGGTGTAGCGGTCCAGTTCATAGCCGACCACCGCCGTGAGATTGCGCGCGGCCGCCAGGGGCAATTGCAGGCGTTGCTGCAGCACCACGTCAGGGCCGAGCATCAGCACCTGGCAGGCGCTGCCGGGGATAACCGGCGCCGTCAGCGGCCAGTGATGGATCTGTTCAGGCGGCTCTTGCGGGGCCAGCCAGCTCGGCACACAGCCGCGCAGCTCGGTGAGCCACAGGTGCCAGCCTTGTTGCAACAGGCTGCCGCGCCACTGGCGGGCGATAGGTTCAAGTCGATTCATTCTTGCCACCGCACCACCCGATAGGGTTGTGCACGGTCCTCCGCGGGGCTCAATAAGACGGTGAGTTGCAGGCGTGCCTGATAGCCGCCGGGGCGCTCGGCACGGCTGTCGATTTCCAGCACCTGGCCGGGGTCGGCGCCCTCGGCGTTTTGGCGTGGCAGGTTCAATGCCTTGCGCATCAAGGGGCTGGCAAATGCCGGATCGGGTCGATCCAGGTCGCTCCACAAGGTCATTTCCGGCAGCAATTGGCTGTACAGCGCCTGGGTCATACCGGGCAGTTGCCGCACTTCTTCCAGCACCCGAAACGGCGCCAGGCCCTGATGGCGCCGAGCCTCAAGCGCCTGGACCAGCTGATGGGCCTGGGCCGGGGTAGCGCCGCAAGCCAGGGCCAGGTGCAGCAAGTCATCGAGGTCGGCGTTGACCAGGTACAGCTTGCCGCGCTCACTGCGCAGGCGGACCTGTAGGCGGGCGTCGTCGAAGGTCAGCGCTATGGCACGCCCGTCCGCCACCCAGTGCCGATCAGCCATGACCTGGGCAATACCGGCTTCGGCGGCCAACAGCGTCTGGGTGTGCTGGCGGTACCACAGCGCCTGGCGACTTTGCAGTTGCACCCAGGCAGCCAAACCGCCGAGCAATAGGCTGAGTAAAGCCAGCACCCACAGCACCAGCAGCAACGCCGCTCCGCGTTGGCGCTTCATTGTTCACTGCTCGCGCTGCCGAGGTTCAGGCGCAGGGCAATCACTTGCGTCAGCCACGGCACCGGCCCGTTGACGCTGGCGTCGATGCGTACTGCGACGGGCAAGCGCCGGGGCCAGGGCCATGCGCTCAACCAGCCGGTGGGCTGGCCCAAGGGCGATACGCCGCGATAACTCAATTGCAGCGCCTCGACGTTATGCAGCAGCACTTGCGGTTCAGCGCGCTGGGCGTTGGCAGCGGATTGCAACTGCGAAAACGCCACCTGAAAATCCTGTTCTACCCGTTGCAAGGTAAAGCGCTGGATGCCCCCGCCGAGCACGCCGGGCAAGGTCGCCACAAACTGCAAGCGCTCTGCCGTACCGATAAAAAAACCGTCGGCCTGGCTGTCGTCTTCAATGATATTCAAGGGCAACGCCTCGCTGATCGCGGTGCGTAGAAACTGTTGGGCGGTGCGCATTTCATCCAGGCTCACGGTGTAACTTTGGGCCTTGGCCACCGCCCGATTGGCGCCCAGCAACGCAGCGCCCACCAGCAATAACAATATCGAAAGCAGGCTGAGCACCACCAGGATCTCCAGTAAGGTGAAGCCCTGCTCGCGGCACCTCACAGGCGGGCCTTCAAGGTGCTGAAGCGGGCCTGATGCACGCCTTCGCGCAGGTTCAGGTCGAGACGAAACAGATGGGGCTGTTGCCGGGTACTGGTCAATTGCCAATGGATGCCATCAAGTTCGCCTTGCAAGGTGCCTTCGCTCAGCGGGCCGGCCGCTTCCTGGTCCAGCAGCGTGAGCGCGGCCTGGGTTAGCCGGTCGCTGTGGGCAACCTGGGCCAACGAGCGCGCACTCTGGCCGAAGGCAACCAGCAACACGCTGCTGCACACCGCCATCAACGTCAGGGCCGCGAGCATTTCCAGCAGGGTAAAACCGGCCTGATGCTTCATGGCAGCGCCCTGGACTGCACGCTGCCGGTGAGCCAGCCAATGTCGATACGCCAACGCCGGGCGCCGCTGGCCAGCAGCAGGTTGCCGCCGGTGGAACTGCCATCGGGGTAGAACACCACGGCGGCGCCCGCCTGCTCGGCACTGTGCAGCGTCACCTGCAACGGTGCCTGCCACTGTTGCGCAGCACGCCCTGGAGCCCGGAACGTCAGGCGTTGCAGGTCGAATTCGGTGCGCGCCGCCTGGCCGCTGACGATCGCCCCCGCCCGCGTGGCGCGCAGTGCCTCGACCATCTGCCCCACCACCCGCCGCTCCTGAGCCACTTGCAGCCCCTGGCGCACACCCAGCCCCAACAACCCGGCGGCGATGCCGATCAATACAATGACCACCAGCATCTCCAGCAAGGTAAAGCCGCGCTGGGCCATGGGCGGGTTACTCCCAGTTACCCAAATCGGCACTGTAGCCCTCGCCGCCCGGTTGACCGTCCTGGCCGTAGAAGATCAGGTCGAAGGCGCCATGCTGCCCGGGGAAGCGATAACCGAACCCGTGGCCGAACGGGTCCTTCAACTCCGAAGGCTTGGCATAGGGGCCCGCCCAGCTGGAGGCATTGGCGGGCTTGTCGAGCAGCTGTTGCAGGGTGCTGGGCGGCGCCCCCACATCCAGGGCGTAGCTGTCGATCTTCATGCTCAAGCTCGCCAACTGCGCCTTGCCTGCGCCGTATTTGCCCTTGTCCACATTGCCGCCGACCTGGCGCACGACAATGGTTGCGACGATGCCCAGCAGCACGATCACCGCGAGCATTTCCAGCAGGGTGAAGCCGTTTTGGCGGTGCCGGGTTCTCATTGATTCCACTCCATGAAGGTTCATATATGGCTGGTGAGGCTCATCAGCGGCAGCATGATCGCGAGCATGATTACCGCCACCAGCACCGCCATGATCACGGTCAGCGAGGGCACCAGCGCAGCGAGCAGGCGGTCGATCGCACGCTTGGCCTCGACGTCGAAGATGTCGGCGACCTTGAGCAACATGCCGGGCAGTTCACCGGCGTGTTCGCCGACCTCGATCATTTGCAGGGCCAACTGCGGCAACAGCGGCTGACTGCCAAACGCTTCGGCCAGGGTGCCGCCGCCTTTGACCTGTTGCGCCGCCAGCGCCACTTGCGCCTGCAATGCACGGTTGCTGCAGACCTGCCGGGCGATCACCAGCGCGGGCAGCAATGCCACGCCATTGCAGAGCAAGGTGCCGAGGGTGCGAGTCAGGCGTGCGGCTTGCACCCGTTGCAGCAGCGGGCCGACCACACGGATGCCCAGCAGATGACGGTCGTAGCGTTCGCGGCGGTTGGGGTCGCGCAGGCGCGTCGCCAGGAGCCCGGCACTGATCGCCAACCCGGCCAACAGCACCAGGCCATAGGCCGACAAAAACTCGCCAAGCCCCAGGATCACTTGGGTGATCAACGGAATCGGCACGCCCAGATCCTGAAAAATCGGCACGAATTGCGGCACCACATAGGCCAGCAACAGCGCCAGGGAACCCAGTACGCCCACCACCAGGAACGCCGGGTAGATCAGCGCGTTGATCACCTCGCCACGCAGTCGCTGGCTGCGCTCCAGGTAGTCGCTGAGCTGGCGCAGGGTGTCTTCCAGCGCACCACCGGCTTCGCCCGCGCGCACCATGCTCAGGTACAGCGCAGAAAACGTATCGCCCTCTTCCTCAAGCGCAGCCGACAGCGGTTTGCCGGCCTTGACCTGGTCACGGATGCGCTCGATCAAGGCCCGCACCTGGGGTTGGCCGGGTTGTTTGAGCAGCAGGTTCAACGAGCGTTCAAGGGGCTGACCGGCGCCGAGCAGCGTCGCCAGTTGCTGGGTGAAACTCACCAGCGCTGCACCCTTCAACGGCCCGCGTACACGACGTAACGAGGCACTGCCCGTCGTTTCGATATGCAGCAGCAACCAGCCACGCTTGTGCAAGATGGCGACGGCGGCGGCCTGGTCAGCAGCTTGCAGCGTGCCTCTCTGGGCGGCGCCCTGGCTGTCCAGGGCACGGAACTTGAACAGGCTCACGCATCCTCTCCACGGGTGACGCGCAACACTTCTTCCAGGGACGTGACGCCCGCCAGTGCCTGACGCAGGCCGTCTTCATACAAGGTGCGCAAACCGCCGTGGCGGGCGGCTTGCTCAAGGGTGGCG
The DNA here is from genome assembly GCF_023127835.1 of Pseudomonas sp. B329. NCBI lineage: Bacteria > Pseudomonadati > Pseudomonadota > Gammaproteobacteria > Pseudomonadales > Pseudomonadaceae > Pseudomonas > Pseudomonas sp. B329. Next base: position 108,588 of record NZ_SPKP01000053.1, read on the forward strand.
GCGTCGGCGTGGGCCATCAGCAGGCTGCGCAACTCGTCATTCATCACCAGCAATTCGGTGAGGGCGCTGCGGCCGTGGTAGTCGCCGTGATACAGCAGGATCGGGCGCTGCTCGGTGAGGCGATCCAGCCCGTGTTCCTTGATCAACGCCGGCGGCGCCTGGAACGCGACCCGTGTGGCCGGGTCCAGGCGCCGCACCAGGCGTTGGGCGAGAATGCCGCTGACGGTGGAGGCGATCAGGTAGCTTTCCACGCCCATGTCCAGCAAGCGTGTGATGCTGGCGGCGGCGCTGTTGGTGTGCAGGGTTGAGAGCACCAGATGGCCGGTGAGTGAAGATTGGACGGCGATGCGGCACGTTTCCAGGTCGCGGATTTCACCGATCATGATCACGTCCGGGTCCTGGCGCACGATGGCGCGCAGCGCTCCGGCAAAGTCCAGGCCGATGGCGGGCTTGACCTGGATCTGGTTGATGCCCTCAAGCTGGTACTCCACCGGGTCTTCCACGGTGATGATCTTGCGTTCGGCGGTGTTGAGCCGCGCCAAGGCGGTGTACAGCGTGGTGGTTTTACCCGAGCCTGTGGGCCCGGTGACCAGCAGGATGCCGTGGGGCCGCTCGAGCAAATCAAGGAAGGCTGCCAGGCGCTGGCCATTAAAACCCAGGCTTGGAAAGTCGAACTGCACGGTTTGCCGGTCCAACAGGCGCATCACCACCGACTCGCCGAAGCTGGTGGGCACCGTGGACACGCGCAAATCCAACGCCTTGCCCTGGATGCGCAGCATGATGCGCCCATCCTGGGGCAGGCGCCGCTCGGCGATGTCCAGGCGCGCCATGATCTTGACCCGCGAGATCACCGCCGCCGACGAACTGGCGGGCGGTGCTTCGGCGTCGTGCAGCACGCCATCGATGCGGTAGCGCACCTTGAGCTGGTTTTCGAAGGGTTCGATATGGATATCCGACGCCCGTTGTTCCACGGCGCGTTGCAGGATCAGGTTGACCAGGCGAATCACCGGCGCTTCGGAAGCCATGTCCTTGAGGTGCTCGATATCTTCGAGGGCACCACTCTGCTCATCTAGGTTTTCGATCAGCGTGCCCATGGCCGAACGGCCCTGGCCGTAGTAACGCTCGATCAGGCCCTCTACGTCGGTATGTGCACCGATGGCCAGCCAGACAGGAACTTGGCAGGCATACGCCAGGGCTTGGAACGGGTACAGCTGCGTCGGGTTGGCGGCCAGCACGCGCAGACCGCCCTCGTCCCAGCCCATGGGCACCAGGTGGTAGTGACGCAGGAAACGCTCGGTAACGGCGGGTAATGGGTCGAGCAACGGCGGCGCAGCGTCGGCCGCCAGCAATGGTGCAACCAGCAGATCGGCCCAGGCGCGGGCCAGTTCGATTTCGGACACCAGGCCCAGGCGCGTGAGTAAACCCAGCAGGTCGCGAGGGTCATCGGATAAGCGCCGGGCGCGTTCCAGATCCAGCGTTTTAAGCCCGGCGTGCTGCATCAGCCACGCACACACCTGGTCGGTGTGCGGGATGTGCATCTTGCAAGCATCGATGGGGGCTGAAGACATCATTGAGGAATATCTAACGTTGCGAAAAGTATGGCTATTTGGAACTACCGAACAATGCCATTAGTTCGCCACAGCCGATGCAGGAGTTAGCCGGGGGTATCGACTGGAAGTTATAGCTCTAGTTCCGGCTGGCGGGAAATTAAATACAAAACATTGCCAAGTGCACTGATTTAGAGCGTTAGCAGCCAATAGCCACTAGTTGCACTTAGCCATACCCCGTAATGACTAGGTACTTTCCCTTTCAATTAACTGACAGTGCAAAAGATTCAAGCGTGCAACTTCACCCTCGATCGGTAATACACCCAGACTTTGCAGAACGCGGGTGGCGGCTAATACACCAATCTGCAGGGCCGGTGGCTGGATCGTGCTGAGGCTGGGCAGCAACATCTGTGCGAAGGGGTAATCACCAAAGCCCAAGACGGCACAGTCCTGCGGGATGTTCAGCCCCGCTCGTTGACCGGCGAGCAAACCACCGGCAGCCAGGTTGTCGTTGGCAAAGAAAATCGCGTCGGGCCTGGTCACCGCCCCCATCAGCGCCTCCATGGCCTGCTTGCCCGCCTCGAAAGGCGCACGGTCGGCGTCGGGGACGAAGACCCACGGCTGCACACCCAGCTCGCTGAGGGTCGCAGTAAAACCATCACGGCGCTCCGGCACGTAGTCCCAGGTTTCCACCACCGGGATGTCCACCTCGGCGATCATCTTTTCGATGCCTGGGCTATGGAAGCGACTGGTCAGCACCAGCGCGGCCGCCAGCAACTGCGGAGCGAACTGGCCCAGCGCGAACAGCTGACACTGGCGCAACTGGGCCGACGCATTGCCGGCGGACGCGGTCATTACAGCTTGATCGGCACGCCTACGCAGATCGCCGATGAGCTGCAGCGCTGGTTCGAAGAAGGCGCGGCGGATGGCTTCAATATTCTGGTGCCACACCTGCCGGGCGGGCTGGAGGATTTCGCCCGCCTGGTCGTTCCCGAGTTACAGCGGCGTGGCTTGTTTCGGCGCGAATACACCGGCACCACACTGCGTGAAAACCTTGGTTTGGCGCGCCCGGCCAACCGTTACAAGGCGGCTCGATCATGAAGAACACGGTCCGCTCGCCGAGCAAAGGTGGCCTGAGCGACTACTGTTTTGTCGCCAACACGAACCGGTGCACCAGCCCACCAAACACGCCACCGAGTAAAGGCACCACCCAGAACACCCACAACTGGGCTATCGCCCAATCGCCTTGAAACAGTGCTACGCCCGTACTGCGCGCCGGGTTAACCGATGTATTGCTCACTGGAATACTGATCAGGTGAATCAAGACCAGGGCAAAACCGATGGCCAGCGGCGCAAAACCGTCCGGCGCCTTTTTGTCGGTAACGCCCAGGATGATCAACAGGAAAAACGCCGTGAGTACAAACTCGGTGACCACCACTGACAGAAACGAGAAGCCACCTGGAGAGTGCTCACCATAACCATTGGTGGCAAACCCCGCAGTCACATCGAACCCGGCCTTGCCGCTGGCGATCAGGTACAGCACGCCGGCCGCCGCAATCGCGCCCAGAACCTGAGTGAGGATGTAGGGCACCACATCCTTGCCGCCGATACGCCCGGCGGCGAGCAAACCCAGGGTGACCGCCGGATTGAAATGCCCGCCGGAAATATGCCCGACCGCGTAGGCCATGGTTAATACCGTCAAGCCAAATGCCAATGCCACACCGGCAAAACCAATGCCCAACTCAGGGAATGCGGCCGCCAACACGGCACTGCCGCAACCGCCCAGTACCAGCCAGAACGTGCCGAAGAACTCGGCGGCGAGACGTTTTTTCATCAGGAAACTCCTTGAAGTCAGGTCAAAGAGTTGGAGCCTAACAACAGGGTACGGGCATTGGATGTGGGAAATTTCCTTAGCGCGTAACTAATGAGCAGGTGTGATTCGCGATGAAGATTGTTCACGCGGGAAGGCATCTATTCCCGGCATGAAAAAGCCATAATCAGCAACAACAGTGGCGCATCAAGGCAAAGCCGGCCTCTTGCTGCTCAGCGTGGCCCCCCTCTGGATACCCTCACCGTAGCGCGCCCGCCTTGGCGATCAACTCACGCAATCGGAAATCCTTAGGCTCAAACACGTCGAGGAGCCCGATCGCCTTAAGAGCGGGCAGAGATTGAATAATTTCTCGCTCAGCCAGCAGTTGATCATCCATGCTCGCGCCTGGGTTACTCCAAACTCGTACGTTTGCCAAAAAGGCACCCACCGTCCCTTTACGTACGGTCACTCCCTCAAATGTTGCTTCGTTTGTATCGTCGGCAAGAACGTCTTCGGCACGCATATCCGTCTCCGCAGTTGGGTTGCTTTAACTTCTCGGGCTTTCGGAAAAGGGCATCACGCCGACAATAACGTAATTATCTTGCGCTGACATTTAAATGAAAACCCGGCGCTTGGCCGGGTCCGTTGATGCTCAGTTGTCAGGATGCTCACTGGCTACTGAATCGGCAGCGTCCACGTCCGACATATCTTCCTCGAGGGGTGCCTCGTCGTCCGGTGGCAGCGGGATATGATCCTCATCGCGCTTTGGATCATGACCGGCCTCATTGTCCGTTCCACGCGTTACTGCCTGCTGTGAAATATTGCCTGGGGCGTTCTCGTTGATTTCCATGCTGTCTCTCCGCTCTAAAGCGCGACAAATACGCACTTAAACATTGGAGCAGGCGTGTAACAGGGAGTGCCGAACTTTGGACGAACGGAAAATCCCGAGACGGTGTTGGGCGTAAGGACGCCAGCACCAGCAGCCATAACGGCGACTGAGGATCCCGCCAAGGGCTCACGCAGTAGCCCTGTATGTCATCCGCCATGGCCTGATTGAGTAGTTTCAGCCAATCAATGACTTCCTTGTCGAGGCCCCTTATGGCACTTCCTCACACCGCCTGCATCTTCCTGTATTTCCTGTTGCTCAGCACTGTCTGGCCCAGCCATGCCAGAGATCTGGCCGAGGGCCTTACCGAGCAGTCACCGTCTGTGGCCCTTGAAAATAAAAACCACCGTTATCCGCAATGGACCGGCATCGGTTCACTGGAAAACGCCTTAGGCCAGACCTGCAATGCCGTTCTGCTCGACACGCGCAATCGCCAAGGTAAGGCCATCGGGCCGGCTTATGTGCTGACCGCCGGGCATTGTGTGTTCTACAGCTACGGTACAGCGCGCGTCCACCAGGCGCTCACCGCCGACGTGACCTTCAACTACTTTCATGACACACCCGAACGGCGTGTCACCTACGCCGTCAAGACGGCGCATTGGAGCAGCATGGCGGGCACTGACCTGGCCGTGCTCGAACTGGATACGTCACTGGCGGTGCTGGTGGCCAAGGCGATCATGCCACTCAAGCTGGCCTCCCAGCGTCAGACATCGGATCGAGAGGTGATCAACGTGGGAGCGCCGACCGGCTTTCTGAAAAAGGGCCTACGCATGAGCGCCTGCGTGGAGTCGACCCTCAACAGTTTTGCCGAACATCCCGGCGTGTTCCCCAGCGCCTTGCGCAACCGCTGCAATGGTCTGCGCCCAGGCAGCTCCGGCAGTCCGATGCTGGACCGGAACACCAATGAAATCACCAGCATCATCAGCAAGGTCGCGTCTGCCATTCAGAAAGACATTCTCAATAGCTGCCAGAACAACTCGGCGTGCGAAGCCGCCAAATTCAACTACAGCTACCCCGTCAACGACTTGTACTACTGCTTTGTAGACGGTGTTTTCCGTAACGACACCCCAACCTGTCAGCTCAAGGCGGTTGAAATCACGCTGGATGAGCCGTGGAACCTGAAGCCCTATGTGCATTTAAAACGTGACGCCACCGACCAAATTACCCGTCCGACTTGGAACCTGAGGTTCTCGATCCAGGAACCGTTCTACCGATTCAAAGCCGTGAATCACATCAGCGATTGCGCACGCACACACGGCTACCAAGTCGCTGCCGCTTCTGACGAGGCCTACATCAACCAACCCATCGGCCCAGTGCTGGGGCCGCATGTGTTATGCATACTCGGGGTGCAAACGGCCGAACAGCCGCTGACCGAAGCGCTGCTGCGCAATGCGCTCACCCATTCGGTATTCCTGACCAACCCGGCACCTGCACCGCAGCTCAAGCACCGCTATCACATCGCCTGGGAAAACCAGCAGAACGGTTTTAGCCAGCATTATTACTACAGCGTGAACTCGGCGATCAGCACCATCTGCGGCGATATTGACGACGATCGCTACACCTTGGCCATGGACGGCATATCCCTTGATATAGCAGAGCTGCCGGTCACGTTATGCAGTTATGCACGCAACAACGCCGGGCAACCGTCGGCCATTCGCACAGACATGATCATAGGCGCAACGGTTCGCTCGCAGCGTCAGGCCAGGTGAGGCAGGGAGATGTTTTAAGCAAATGTTGATGAGTCAAGTCAGCGCAATCGAGGGCAATGCCCGAAAGGCACGACTTGAGCGGGATCACTGGGGTTCTCCCCCGCCGAAACGCAGCGGGGGCGACCCGGTTACCATTGACCAGAGAGCAAACAGGTTGCCGCCTCAATCATGCTGAAGTGGTACCACGGCTGAGAATCCTGGCAACTGGTGGCGAAAGACGCATGCGCACTTGAGGTCGCTAACAGGCAGGCTGCAGCCGTCATATAGACGTATTTTTTTATAGTCATCTTCACTCCCCTTCCCATCGTTAATACATTGGCTTGCGCTTCAAACTCTACTGCCGGGTTCGTGCAACGATCAATTAGGGCAGGTGTGCTAGTGGCGTATCGACATGCGCGCGACAATGCCTATCGACGTCACGCCAGTCATTTCAGGGGAGTGTCGTAGCGATTGCATGTTCGCTGTACCCCACCGGCAGATCACAGAGGTGAAACAGGCTCTCGGGCCCATAACAGCCCACGGCGCGGTAGGGGGTTTAGTAGGGGGTATTTTTCAGACATGAAAAAGCCCAATCTTTTCAGATTGGGCTAAGTCATTGAATAATATGGTCGGGACGGAGTGATTCGAACACTCGACCCCTAGCACCCCATGCTAGTGCGCTACCGGACTGCGCTACGCCCCGACTAGGCGTGTTACTGGGTTCGCTTCTTAACGAAGCGAACCGGAATATACCGCAAGCTTTTGAAATGTGGAAGTATTTTTAAAGCTTGAATCATTTCTTCAGCACCACCAGCACATCTTCCAGTTCGGAGATCATCTGGCGGATCAGTTGCTTGTATTGGGTGGTGTCGTCTTTGGCTTCATCACCGGACATACGCTGGCGTGCGCCGCTGATGGTGAACCCCTGGTCGTACAGCAATGCACGGATCTGTCGGATCATCAGCACGTCCTGGCGCTGATAATACCGACGGTTCCCGGTGCGTTTGACGGGGTTGAGTTGAGGAAACTCCTGCTCCCAATAGCGCAGCACGTGCGGTTTTACCGCACACAGCTCGCTGACTTCACCAATGGTGAAGTAGCGTTTGCCTGGGATGACGGGTAGTTCGTCGTTATGACTTGGTTCCAGCATAAGCCTCAACTCGGGCCTTCAACTTCTGCCCTGGACGAAAGGTGACCACACGGCGAGCCGTGATCGGGATTTCTTCTCCCGTTTTTGGATTGCGGCCAGGCCGCTGGCGTTTGTCCCGCAGGTCAAAATTGCCGAAACCGGACAATTTGACCTGTTCGTTGTCTTCCAGAGCGTGGCGGATCTCTTCAAAAAACAGCTCGACCAATTCCTTGGCCTCGCGCTTGTTCAGACCCAACTCTTCGTACAGACGTTCCGCCATCTCAGCTTTCGTCAAAGCCCCCATACGTCACTTCCTTAACGTGGCGTTCAACCTTTGTTCGAGCGAGGTGAGGATATTTTGTGTCGTGGTATTCACCTCATCGTCATTAAGAGTGCGCGATGGATGCTGCCAGGTCAAGCCGACTGCGAGGCTTTTTCTATGCGGATCAATGCCTTTACCCTGATAGACGTCAAATAGCCTGAGGTCTGTCAGCCATTCCCCTGCATTTTCACGGATTACATCCAGAACGGCAGTGGCGGCGACGTCACGGTCGGCGATCAGCGCCAGGTCGCGACGCACTTCAGGAAAGCGCGACAACTCGCTGAATTTAGGCATCTTGCCCGACGCCACTTCAGCCAAGACTAGCTCAAACACGAAAACTGGACGGTCCAGCCCCAACGTTTTCGACAGTTCCGGGTGAATGGCGCCCACAAAACCTACCAGGCGACCTTCGCGCTCGATACGCGCAGTCTGGCCTGGATGCAAGGCTGGGTGACTGCCCGGCACAAACGTAAAGGCATCCAGCGCGCCGGCAAAGCCCAGTACCGCTTCCACGTCAGCCTTGACGTCGAAGAAGTCTACGACGTCGCGGCCCTGCGCCCAGCCTTCCGGCAGGCGGCTACCGCAGACCACGCCAGCCAGCATCGGCTCTTGCTTGAGGCCATCGAGCTGACCCACGAAACGCAGGCCGCTTTCGAACAGGCGCACGCGGTCTTGCTGGCGGTTCAAGTTGTGGGAAAGCGCTTTCACCAGACCCGGCCACAGCGAAGAACGCATGGCGGCCATGTCGTTGGAGATCGGGTTGGCCAACAACAGCGGTTCAACACCCGGGTTGAACAGCTCAAATTGTTTTGGATCGATGAAGCTATACGTCACGGCTTCCTGGTAACCACGAGCAACCAGCAGGCGGCGCAGCTCAGGCAGGTGCGCACGCGCTTCGGCCTTGGGTTGCGGCGCGAGGCGCGCTTGCGGGTAGCGAACCGGCAGGCGGTTGTAGCCATACAGACGTGCCAGCTCTTCGATCAGGTCGACTTCCAGGCTGATGTCGAAGCGATGGCTAGGAACTGCAACCTGCCACTGCCCTTCCCCACCTGCAGAAATACCCAGGCCGAGCGCGGACAGCAGTTGCTCGATTTCAGCCGGCTCGATGACTAAGCCGAGCATCTGCTCAACGCTTTTGGCACGCAAGGTGATCGGCGCAATCGACGGCAGGTACTGTTCGCTGACGGTTTCGGTGATCGGGCCGGCTTCGCCACCGGTGATTTCCAGCAGCAGGCCGGTGGCGCGCTCCATGGCTTCACGGGCGAGATTCCAGTCCACGCCACGCTCATAGCGGTGCGAAGCATCGGTGTGCAGGCCATAGGAACGGGCCTTGCCTGCGATGGCGATCTGGTCAAAGAACGCGCTTTCAAGGAATACGTCACGAGTGGTCGCGGATACACCGCTGTGCTCGCCCCCCATCACGCCGGCAATTGCCAGGGCGCGAGAGTGGTCGGCGATAACCAGGGTGTCGGCACGCAGGCTGACTTCCTGACCGTCGAGCAGCACCAGCTTTTCGCCTTCCTCGGCCATGCGCACGCGGATGCCACCGTTGATTTCGGCGAGATCGAAGGCGTGCAGCGGCTGACCCAGCTCCAACATCACATAGTTGGTGATGTCGACGGCGGCGTCGATGCTGCGCACGTCGGCGCGACGCAGGCGCTCGACCATCCACAGCGGGGTCGGCCTGGACAGGTCGACGTTACGGACCACACGCCCCAGGTAACGTGGGCAGGCGTTCGGCGCGAGCACTTCGATGGAGCGAACTTCGTCATGCACCGGCGGCACAACAGCAACCGCCGGACGGGTGACAGGAGCGTTGTACAGCGCGCCCACTTCACGGGCCAGACCGGCCAGGGACAGGCAGTCGCCGCGGTTCGGGGTCAGGTCGACCTCGATGCTGGCGTCTTCCAGTTCCAGGTAAACCCGGATGTCCTGACCCACAGGCGCGTCGGCCGGCAGCTCCATCAGGCCATCATTGCCCTCGCCTACCTGCAACTCAGCCTGAGAGCACAACATGCCGTTGGACTCGACACCACGCAGCTTGGCCTTCTTGATCTTGAAGTCGCCAGGCAGTTGGGCACCGATCATGGCAAACGGGATCTTCAGGCCCGGGCGCACATTAGGCGCTCCGCACACGACCTGAAAGGTTTCCGAACCGTTACTGACCTGGCACACACGCAATTTATCGGCATCAGGGTGTTGCTCGGTGCTCAGCACTTCGCCTACTACCACGCCACTGAAAACACCGGCGGCCGGGGTAACGCTATCGACCTCAAGACCGGCCATCGACAGACGCGCAACCAGCGCGTCGCGATCTACCTGCGGGCTTACCCAGCCACGCAGCCATTGTTCACTGAATTTCATCCTGCTCTCCTAAAGATTCGTTACGACTAGCGAAATTGCGCGAGGAACCGCAAGTCGTTGTCGAAGAACAGACGCAAGTCGTTCACGCCGTAACGCAGCATGGCCAGACGCTCAACGCCCATGCCGAAGGCAAAGCCCGAGAACTCTTCCGGATCGATCCCGGACATGCGCAGCACGTTAGGGTGGACCATGCCGCAACCCATGACTTCCAGCCAACCGGTCTGCTTGCAGACGCGGCAACCTTTACCGCTACACATCACGCATTCCATGTCGACTTCAGCGGACGGCTCGGTGAACGGGAAGAACGATGGACGGAAACGCACCGCCAGCTCTTTCTCGAAGAACACCCGCAGGAATTCTTCGATGGTGCCCTTGAGGTCGGCAAAATTGATATCGCGATCCACCAGCAGGCCTTCGACCTGGTGGAACATCGGCGAGTGGGTGATATCCGAGTCGCTACGGTACACACGGCCTGGGCAGACAATGCGGATCGGCGGCTTGTTCGCTTCCATGGTGCGGACCTGTACCGGCGAGGTATGGGTGCGCAACAGCATGTTCGCGTTGAAATAGAAGGTGTCGTGCATCGACCGGGCCGGGTGATGGCCTGGGATGTTGAGCGCCTCGAAGTTGTGATAATCGTCTTCTACCTCAGGGCCTTCGGCAATGCCGTAGCCGATGTGGGTGAAGAACTGCTCGATACGTTCCAGAGTCCGGGTAATCGGATGCAGGCCGCCCGAGGCCTGACCACGGCCAGGCAAGGTCACGTCAATGGACTCGGCGGCGAGCTTGGCCGCTAGATCGGCCTCCTCGAGCGACGCCTTGCGCGCATTGAGCACCTCTGTGACACGTTCCTTGGCAACGTTGATCAACGCACCGACTTGCGGACGTTCTTCAGCGGGCAAATTTCCCAGGGTCTTCATCACCTGAGTCAATTCACCTTTCTTGCCAAGGTAGTGAACCCGGATTTGCTCCAGGGCATTTACATCTTCAGCGCTTTGCACGGCCTCAAGGGCTTGGGCAACGAGCGCGTCCAGGTTTTCCATGTACAGACTCCAGATACAAAATAGGGGAAGAGCTTGAAGGCTCTTCCCCTATTTATGACGTTTACCACCTTGGGCTACAGGAGTAACCCAGGATGACTGTCGGGGGTACTTAAGCCAAGGAGGCTTTAGCTTTCTCGACAATCGCAGCAAACACCGCTTTTTCGTTCACGGCCAGTTCAGCCAGAACCTTACGGTCGATTTCGATGGACGCTTTCTTCAGGCCAGCGATGAAACGGCTGTAGGACAGACCGTTAACACGTGCACCAGCGTTGATACGAGCGATCCACAGAGCGCGGAACTGACGTTTTTTCTGACGACGGTCACGGTAGGCGTACTGGCCTGCCTTGATTACCGCTTGCTTGGCAACACGGAATACGCGTGAACGCGCGCCGTAGTAGCCTTTAGCAAGTTTCAGAATTTTTTTGTGACGTTTACGGGCAATGACGCCACGCTTTACACGAGCCATGAGTTACTTCCTCTAGTCTTGATCCAAAAATTAACGAAGGCGCAGCATGCGCTCGACTTTTGCCACGTCAGACGGGTGCAGCAAGCTGCTACCGCGCAGTTGACGCTTACGCTTGGTCGACATTTTGGTCAGGATGTGGCTCTTGAAAGCGTGCTTGTGCTTGATACCGTTAGCAGTTTTCAGAAACCGCTTAGCAGCACCACTTTTAGTCTTCATCTTTGGCATGTTCGGATACTCCGCATTCAGTTGATAAACATAATCAGAAGGCCTGCCGTGCCCTGTTGATTACTTCTTCTTTTTCGGGGCGATGACCATGATCAGTTGGCGTCCTTCCATCTTAGGATGCTGTTCGACCGAACCGTACTCGAGCAGGTCAGCTTCAACCCGCTTGAGGAGTTCCATCCCCAGCTCCTGGTGGGCCATCTCACGGCCGCGGAATCGCAAGGATACCTTGGCCCTGTCCCCATCACTCAGGAAACGTACCAGGTTGCGCAGTTTTACCTGGTAATCCCCTTCCTCCGTCCCTGGACGAAACTTGATTTCTTTAACCTGGATCTGCTTCTGGTTTTTCTTGGCTGCGGCAATCTGCTTCTTCTTCTCGAAGATCGATTTGCCGTAGTCCATCAGCTTGCAGACAGGTGGTACAGCATCGGCGGAAATTTCCACCAAATCGAGCTTGGCTTCTTCAGCCTTAAGAAGCGCGTCTTCAATTGACACAATCCCAAGCTGCTCACCCTCAGCCCCAATTAACCGAACCTCGCGTGCCGAGATATTCTCGTTGATCGGGGCTTTCGGTGCAGCTCGTTTATCTTGTCTCATTTCACGCTTAATAATAATTACTCCGAATCTGGGCGACCACGCCGGGAAACCGCTTGCGCGAGGAACTCAGCGAACTGGGCGACGGGCATCGAGCCCAGGTCAGCACCTTCACGAGTACGCACAGCGACAGTCTGCATCTCGACTTCCCGATCTCCGATAACCAAAAGATAGGGAACCTTGAGCAAAGTATGCTCGCGGATTTTAAAGCCGATCTTTTCATTTCTCAAGTCGGACTTGGCACGAAATCCGCTTTCGTTGAGAGTTTTTTCAACTTCGGCGGCAAAATCTGCCTGTTTATCAGTGATATTCATGATCACTGCCTGGGTCGGAGCCAGCCACGCAGGGAACGCTCCCTCGTAGTGCTCGATCAGGATACCGACGAACCGCTCGAACGAACCGAGGATCGCCCGGTGCAGCATAACCGGGTGTTTACGGCTGTTGTCTTCGGAGACGTATTCGGCTCCCAGACGGATCGGCAGGTTAAAATCGAGCTGCAGGGTACCACACTGCCAGACACGGCCAAGGCAATCTTTGAGCGAGAACTCGATCTTCGGACCGTAGAACGCGCCCTCCCCCGGCTGCAGGTCGTACGCAAGGCCCGCACTGTCGAGTGCTGCGGCCAGTGCCGCTTCGGCGCGATCCCACAGCTCGTCGGAACCAACGCGCTTTTCCGGACGAGTGGACAGCTTCATTTCAACTTCGGTAAACCCGAAATCGCGATAAACGTCCATGGTCAGCTTGATGAACGCGGCGGATTCAGCCTGCATCTGCTCTTCGGTGCAGAAGATGTGGGCGTCGTCCTGAGTAAAACCGCGCACACGCATGATGCCGTGCAGTGCACCGGATGGCTCGTTGCGGTGGCAGGCACCGAACTCGGCCAGGCGCATCGGCAACTCGCGGTAGCTCTTCAGGCCTTGATTGAACACCTGCACGTGGCATGGGCAGTTCATCGGCTTGATGGCGTAGTCGCGGTTTTCCGACTGAGTGGTGAACATGTTGTCGGCGTAGTTGGCCCAGTGCCCGGATTTCTCCCACAGGCTGCGATCAACGACCTGCGGGGTCTTGATCTCCAGGTAACCGTTGTCGCGCTGAACCTTGCGCATGTACTGCTCAAGCACCTGGTACAGGGTCCAGCCATTCGGGTGCCAGAACACCATGCCCGGCGCTTCTTCCTGAAGGTGGAACAGGTTCAGACGCTTGCCGATCTTGCGGTGGTCGCGCTTTTCAGCTTCTTCAATGCGCTGGATGTAGGCGGCCAGCTGTTTCTTGTCAGCCCAGGCCGTGCCGTAGATCCGTTGCAGCTGTTCGTTCTTGGCATCACCGCGCCAGTAGGCACCGGACAGCTTGGTCAGCTTGAACGACTTGAGGAAGCGCGTGTTCGGCACGTGTGGGCCACGGCACATGTCGACGTATTCTTCGTGGTAGTACAGGCCCATGGCCTGCTCGTCCGGCATGTCTTCCACCAGGCGCAGCTTGTAATCTTCACCACGCGCGGTAAACACGTCGATCACTTCGGCACGCGGGGTGACTTTCTTGATGACGTCGTAATCTTTTTCAATCAGCGCGTGCATGCGCTGCTCGATGGCCGCCAAGTCGTCCGGTGTAAAAGGACGTTCATAGGCGATGTCGTAATAGAAGCCTTCTTCGATTACCGGGCCGATCACCATCTTGGCGGTTGGGTACAGCTGCTTGACCGCATGGCCAATCAGGTGCGCGCAAGAGTGGCGAATGATCTCCAGCCCCTCTTGATCCTTGGGCGTGATGATTTGCAGGCTGGCATCGCAAGTGATCAGGTCACTGGCGTCGACCAGTTTGCCGTCGACCTTGCCGGCCACGGTGGCCTTGGCCAAGCCTGCACCAATGGATGCGGCGACTTCGGCTACGGAAACCGAATGATCGAATGAACGTTGACTGCCGTCGGGTAGAGTAATAGTTGGCATGGCGCCTCCTCTCCTAGTGGTGACCCCTACCAAAGGTCACGTGGGTTGGGATGAGCCAGTACAAGATCCAACACCAGGCCGTTCAGTGATGAACGCCTGCCTTACAGCGGCAGGAGCCTTTCGGCCAACCGATAATCGAACCAGAGTGACTGGATTGAGCTAAAAAGAAACATGGCAAGGCGGTAATTGACGCGCCTGAAACTAGCCAAGCCCACGATGCTAGCACAGATGAACGGTCATCGCGCCGACGAAGCTTTGTGTATAGCGCAATTCAAGGCTTTATAGCTGCAAAGTGAACTTGAGCTGTACGTCGGGCCTCCAACCCACTGAGAATCGCCGTTCGTCCTCGACCCAAAGGAGCATCCCATGATGCGTTTCACCTCTACCCTCGCTGTCGCCGCTACCCTGAGCCTCCTTTCCCTTGGCGCGCAGGCTGCAGCCCCTTCCAACTGGCCAGCCGGCGCCCGTGACAGCTTTGTGAGCGACTGCAGTGCCGCCGCGAGTCAGAACGTAGACGCCAAAACTGCCAAAGCTCACTGCGAATGTGGTGCTGACAAGATCAATGCCGAATTGAGCACTGCCGAGATCAAGGAACTGATGACCAATCAGAACGCCAGCCCTGAGCTTAAGAACAAAGCGGTAGCGGCTATTTCGTCCTGCAAAGTCGTGAAGAAAAAGTAAGATTGACCACTGATCTGACGACCATATCGCTGGAAAAATGGCCTGAAAACTGCCATTTCACACAAATTATGCAGGTTTTACGGCTTTTTTTAACAGTTGATATTTCAGCGCAAAGCCCCGTAGATCGGGGCTTTGCGCCGATCCAGGGATCAGATGCAACGCGATTGATTAGCAAACAATGCCTTGGGGGGGCTCCCAAGTCGAACATTTCGACTATGATAGCCCAGTGTGCCCAGTTGGCCTGAGCAGCACAGCACTACTGAAAATATATGTTTCTTGGAGATACACCATGTCTAATCGCCAAACCGGCACCGTTAAATGGTTCAACGATGAAAAAGGCTTCGGCTTCATCACTCCTCAAGGTGGCGGTGACGACCTGTTCGTACACTTCAAAGCTATCGAAAGCGACGGTTTCAAAAGCCTGAAAGAAGGCCAAACCGTTTCCTTCGTGGCTGAGAAAGGCCAAAAGGGTATGCAAGCTGCACAGGTTCGCGGCGAGTAATTCTCCGCTGATCTAAAAAAACCCCGTCCATGTGACGGGGTTTTTTATGGGCGATGCAAAAGCCGAAGCTGTCAGCCGCAATTGACCCGCGTGATCACCAGGTTGTTGTCAGTGTTGAGGTTCAGGCGGTCAGAACGATATTCCAGGGTAATCATATCGTTGGGCTTGAGGATGCGTGCATTCTGCGCGCCAGCACGGGTACGAGCCTGCTCCAGCAACTGCGGCGAGGCTTTCTGGCCGATTGCGAACTCGGCGGCCTTCGACTCACAGCGGCTATGACCGGCATCGGTCACGGTGGCGTCTTTGCCTGGCTCAGAGGCACCCGGGGTGCTGCAACCCGCCAATGCGAGTGCTGCCAACAAAGTACCGAATGAAGCGAGCTTCCAAGGCATGAAGCCTCCTATGATAAAAAATGGACAGAGATCGTGCGACAGCGATATGAACGATTGGTTTCAAGACGTTAATCGCCTGCGCGCAAGTCTGCCTGACTCGCGCGGGGCAATCGCCCAGTCAATCGTGACTAGATATGAACGCACTCAGTAGATGTCGATGTAGTCAGATGGTGGGTATGGCCAGTTCTGTTTCAGCGCGTTGAAGATCTGCATGACCCAGACCTCATCGCTGGCCGCCACAATACCGACATAGCCAGAACCCTTGGCCCAGGTCTCCAGACGAAACAGCAGGCCATCTATCTGAGCTCCACCGACTACGCCGGAAGAAATATAGGCAATACCAGCCCTGGTTACCCGAAGCTGGGTATGTACGTCGTCACTGGCGTGGGCAAGCAGTTGGCGCACGGCATCCAGCGTCAGGTTCTCAGGCTTGTTCAGATCGATCTGCACGCGGTGTTTCCCGGCTGTTAAACAAGCCAACAGTGTCGCATACCCCCTCCTTCATGCCTAAGTAGCAGTGCCAAAAGCCGCGCAAAATGGTTAACTGCGCCGCTGGAACCGCGTTCCAGCGCATTGCCCAGTACTTTCAGCCGTGAGATTTCCATGACCACCGTAACGCTCCAAGCCGATATCAAAGCCAAGTGGCCCCAGGGGCAAAGCTCCTATAGCCCCGGCAGCCCCGAAGAACTGGCGATCATTGGTATCGATCTGTTGGTCAAGGAACTGGGAACCCAGGCGGCACAAGCGTTCATCGGCCAGGTATTCGAGAAATACCCGGCCGACTACATGGGCGCACAAGAATAAGAGCCGGCCGACGAACGCCGACCGGTAAAACGTATTACTTCAAACGCGCCAGACGCTCGGTCAGCAGATCGAAGAAGCCCTGGGCGTCGCCGTTCTCGACCCAGTACACATTCTTCTCCTGCTTGAGGCCGTCGTACCAATCGACGATGGTCTGGCCAAAGGTTGGGCCTTCGCGGCTGTCGACGACCATATTGGCCTGACGACCGCTGAACAGCGATGGTTTGAGCAGGTAGGCAACCACGGTAGCGTCGTGGACCGGGCCACCCGGAATGCCGTAATGCTCCATGTCGCCTTTGACGTACTCGTTCAGGATACTGCTGACGACCTTGCTTGCGTTGTTGTTCAGGTCCGCAATCTTCTTCAGGCGGGCGTCGCTGGTGAGGACTTTATGGGTCACGTCCAACGGCAGGTAGGTCAACTTCACTCCACTTTTGAGCACGATCTCAGCCGCCACCGGATCGGCGAACAGGTTGAACTCGGCCACGGGCGTGATATTACCGCCATTGAAGTGCGCACCACCCATCACCACCACTTCCTTGATGCCCTGGGTGATTTCGGGCGCCTGGGTCAGTGCCAGCGCGAGGTTGGTCTGCGGACCGAGCATGGCGATGGTGATGCTGTGCGGTTTGGCGGTGCTCAGCGTTTTGATCAGGTAATCAACGGCATTACCTTCGGCCAGGCCTTTTTTCGGCTCGTGCACGGTGACGCCGGAGATGCCCTCTTTGCCATGGATATTCTCGGCGTAGATCGGCTTGCGCAACAGAGGCGCCGGCGCACCTGCGTACACCGGAATGTCTTCACGCCCTGCCCACTCGCGCGCCAGACGCGCATTGCGGGAGGTCTTGTCCAGGCGCACATTACCGGCGACGGTGGTCAGCGCACGAATGCTCAGCTCCTCCGGCGAGGCCATGGCAAACAGCAGCGCCACCACGTCATCGGCCCCAGGGTCGGTATCGATGATCAGGTCGATTTTTTCCGCCGCCTGGGCGCTTGCAGCTGTGAGTGCGGACAAAAGCAGAACACTCCGGAACAGGTTTTTCAGGATGGGTAGACCACGTTGCATAAAGCACTCCTTGTCATTGGGGGACGCTAAAACGTTACGCCGGATACCAGCGCGATATTGCAGTAAGGCTGGCACTCGCCGGTACGCACAACCGCGCGTGCTGTGCGGCTCAGTTGCTTGAATTCTTCATGGCTGAGCAGCCGCCGCTCACCCAGCGCTGCCTGCTCTGTCAGCGCATTGAGCGCGCTCAGCGCCGGCGGTTGCTTGAGCAGGATTTCCTCCGCGAGCACGTGGCTTTCAACCTGCATCTCACTGAGCACAATGCGCAACGTGCTGATGAAATCCGGAATGCCCTGGGTCAGTGCCAGGTCGATCAATTCCACGCCGGGCGGCACCGGCAAGCCGGCATCGCCGATGACCAGCACGTCACCATGACCCAGGGACGCGATCACGCGTGACAGGGCGATATTGAGCAAAGGTGTCTTTTTCATGAGGGCACAAAACCTTGTACGTCGTGCAGCGTAGGAATGGAAGGCTGAGCGCCGGCGCGGGTCACAGACAACGCCGCCGCTACCTGGCCAAAACGGATCGCCTCGGCTTCGCTCTTGCCAGCGGCCAGTGCAGCGGCAAAGCCACCGACGAAGGTATCGCCAGCGGCTGTGGTGTCCACCGCCTTGACCTTCGGCGCCAACAGATGCTCGAAGCTGCTACCGTCGGCAAACAGTGCCCCCTGAGCGCCAAGCGTAATGATGACTTTACCCGCCCCCGCCTTGATCAGCGCTGTCGCGGCGACCTTGGCGCTGTCGAGCGAGTCGACGGTGACACCGCTCAGGGCGGTGGCTTCACTTTCATTGGGGATCAGGTAATCGATCGAGGCATACCACTGAGCGGGCAAAGGCCCACTCGCGGGCGCCGGATTGAGGATGACTGTCTTGCCCAGTTCGCGGCCGCGCTTGAGCGCATGACCAACGGTGTCCATCGGCACTTCAAGCTGGCAGATGATCACGTCTGCCGCCTGCAGCACAGCGTCGCACGCTTGCAGAGACGCGGGCGTCAACTCACCGTTGCTGCCGGCCACAATGACAATCGCATTCTGGCTGCTGTCATCCACCACGATCAATGCCACACCACTGGAGCCCTCTACGGTGCTGACCGCCTGGCAATCGATCCCTTCCACCAGCAGTGCATCACGCAATTGACTGCCATAGGCATCGGTGCCCACGCATCCGATCATCGCAACACTGGCCCCCAGCCGCGCCGATGCCACCGCCTGGTTGGCGCCCTTGCCACCCGCAACGGTGGAAAAGCTCTGGCCGATCAGGGTTTCACCGGCACGCGGCAAGCGACTGGCCCGGGTGACCAGGTCCATGTTCAAGCTGCCTACTACCACTACTTTTGCTGGCATACATCAGTACTCATCAATTCGGTTCAGCGGTATTGGGCGAACACACCGGCCAATGGCGCCGTCGACTCACGCAAAACGATACTTGGCGTCACGATGCGTTGATCGATCGACCGTTGGGGTGTTGCTATTCGTTGCAATAATAATTCGGCCGCCGTCTCGCCCAATTGCAGGATCGACTGCCCGACCGTGGTCAGCGCAGGATAGACGTAGCGTCCCATCTGAATGTCATCGAAACCGATCACCGACAACTCGGCCGGCACGCGGATGCTGCGTTCTGCGGCTGCGCGCAGCACGCCGAAACCAATCATATCGTTGCTGGCGAAAATCGCGCTGGGCGGGTTTTGCGCTAACAATTGCACGGCTGCGGCATACCCCCCCGTGCTGGTGAAATCGCTTTCCAGGATCCGGCTGGCCAACACCTCGACACCCGCCTCGCGCAATGCACGCTGGTAACCCGCCAGGCGCATTTGTGCCACGCGGGTATGCCCCGGGCCGCCGATACAGGCGATATCCCGATGGCCCAACTCCAGCAAGTGCCGGGTCGCGAGGTAGCCGCCCTGTTCGTGGTCGATGCGCACCAGGTCGACATCGATGCCATCCAGGGCCCTGTCGACAATCACCATGGGCGTGCGCACTGCACTCAAGCCCGCCGCCAGGCCGCTGTCATCGCCGCCCACCGACGTCACGATCAAGCCGTCGACGCGTTTTTCGAGCAACACGCGCAAATAATTGCGCTGTTTTTCCGCGTCGTCGTCGGAGTTGCAGAGGATCACGCAGTAACCATTACGCTCGCAGTAATCCTCGATGCCCCGCGCAAGCTCGGCAAAATACGGGTTGAGGCTATTG
Source organism: Pseudomonas sp. B329 (assembly GCF_023127835.1). Lineage (NCBI taxonomy): Bacteria > Pseudomonadati > Pseudomonadota > Gammaproteobacteria > Pseudomonadales > Pseudomonadaceae > Pseudomonas > Pseudomonas sp. B329. Next base: position 128,235 of record NZ_SPKP01000053.1, read on the forward strand.
GGCACCAACAGGCCAATGGTGGCGGTGGTCTTGGCCTTGAGCGAACGCGCCACGGCGCTGGGCACGTAGTCCAGCTGTTTGATCGCCGCCTCGACCTTGATGCGGACCGGCTCGCTGACCGGACGCGTCTTGTTCACCACATGGGACACGGTGGTGTAGGAAATACCTGCAAGCGCTGCCACATCCTTGATCGTTGCCATGACTCAGCCCCGCCGACTGGCGCGCTGGCTGCGGTAAGTATCGAGGACCACGGCGATCACGATCACAGCACCGGTAATGATGCGTTTGGTGGGTTCCGTAGCGCCGATCTGCGCAAGCCCCGCCGCCAATACCGAAATGATCAATACACCGAAGAACGTACTGATGACCGAACCGCGCCCGCCCATCAGGCTAGTGCCGCCGATTACCACCGCGGCGATTACCTGCAGCTCCAGGCCTGAACCTGCATTCGGGTCTGCCGCCTCCAGGCGCGAGATCTGGAACAGCGCAGCTACACCGGCCAACAGGCCCATCAGGCTGAACACCAGAATCTTGTATGGCTTGGGATTAATGCCAGCCAGGCGCACTGCTTCTTCGTTAGTGCCGATGCCGATCAGGTAGCGACCGAAGACAGTGCGGGTCAGCACCAACTGAGCCGCAATGATCACCAACAGCGCAATGATGAACGACGGGGAAATACCGAAAGCAATCGGGTTGGACAGCCAGGCAAACGAGTCACCGATATAAGCGGTGCGCGAGCCCGTCATTTGATAGGCCACACCCCGGGCCATCTCCAGCACACCCAAAGACACGATAAATGACGGGATACGCCAGGCCACGGTGATGGAGCCGGTGATGGTCCCGGCCAATGCAGCGCAGCCCATGCCCAGGAGCGCAGCCGGTAACACGCTCCAGCCCCAGCCCAGGATTGCCACGCTGACCGCCGATGCCGCCAATGCCAGCACCGAACCTACCGACAGGTCGATACCGCCGATGATCAGGATGAAGGTCATGCCCACCGCCAGCACCATCAGGTCCGGAATCTGGTTGGCCAGGGTGCTGAAGGTGTCGTAGGACAGGAAGTGGTCGCTGAGTACCGAGAACAGCGCAATCATCGCCAGCAAGGCACCCGCCAGCCCCAGGTAAGTACCCAGGCCATAGAAGTTGCCGCCAGTTTTACCGGAGGAAATGCTTGTTTTCATGGGGTATTCCTAGGCGCTGCCTCATTGAGCAGCGCATCACGTTTCTGATAGCCGGCAAAGGCGGCGGCGAGCAATTCGTCCTGGGTCCAGCTGTCACGCTCGAAGGTCTCGATCAGGCGCCCCGCGGACAACACCCCGATGCGATCACAGATCAGCATCAGTTCACGCAGGTCGCTGGAGACCACCACCAAGGCTTTGCCCTGGCGAGTCAGTTCGCCAAGCAACGCATAGATGTCGAACTTGGCGCCGACGTCGATGCCTCGAGTGGGCTCATCGAACAGCATTACTGCGCAATCGCGCTCCAGCCAGCGGCCAATCACTACTTTTTGCTGGTTGCCACCCGACAACTCGGACACCAATTGCCCCGGGCTGGAACTGCGGATACGCATGGCGTCGATCTGGCGTTTGGCCAGGGCGGTTTCGTTGCGGCTATTGACGACGCCACCGCCGGAAATTTCCGGCATGTTGCCCAAGGCTATATTGGCGCTGATCGATTGGGTCAGCAGCAGGCCCTCGCCCTTGCGGTCCTCGGTGATCAGGGCGATACCATGACCAACCGCATCCACTGGCGAGCGAATACTGACCACCCTGGCCGGCGATCCCAGGGCCACGGTGCCGCTGTCGGCCTGGTCGGCACCGAAGATCAGGCGCAGCAACTCAGTGCGGCCGGCGCCGATCAGTCCGGAAATACCGTAGATCTCACCGGCGCGCACTTCAAAGGACACGTCGCGAACCTTGTCCGAACGGCTCAGGCCCTTCACCGTCAGGGCCGGTTCGCCGATGGTGCGCGGGCCCAGGTCAATGTGTTCGCCCAGCTCGCGACCGACCATCAAGGTCACCAGTTGCTCACTGTTGTAATTGGCCATCGGCTCGACGCAGACCAGCTTGCCGTCGCGCAGTACCGCAATGCGCTGGGCGACACGGGCCAGCTCTTCCAGCCGGTGTGAAATATAAATGATCGCCACGCCCCGGGCCTGCAGACGGGTGATTTGCTCAAACAGCATCTCGACTTCACGGGCGGTGAGCATGGCCGTGGGTTCGTCGAGAATCAGGACGTGGCAGTCGCCGATCAGGTTGCGCGCAATCTCGACCATTTGCTGGTGGCCAATGCCCAGGCTGCCAACCAAGGTGTCGGGGTCGATCGCATCCAGGCCAACTTGAGCCATGGCCTCGATCGCGGCTTTGCGCAGTTGCTTGCGGCTGATCCAGCCACAGTTGCTCGGCAGGTTATCCAGAAACAGGTTTTCAGCCACCGTCAGGGTCGGCAGCAGGTTGAGTTCCTGCATGACCATGCGCACGCCCAAGGCTTCGGCCTGGGTGCGGCTGGCGGGGCAGTACTCCTGACCGTTGAACTGCATGTGCCCGGTAGTCGGTGTGACCAGGCCGCCGATGATCTTCGACAAGGTACTTTTGCCTGCGCCGTTCTCACCGGTCAGCGCGAGCACTTCCCCGCGATTGAGCGTCAGGGTGATGTCGGACAGAACCGGCTGGGCATAGGTCTTGCCGATACCGCTGACCGAGAGGACAGCGTTCGGGGCGGAAGATGACATAGGAAAATCTCCAGGCGCCCGCTCAGGACGAGCGAGCGCTGTTGGGTACTGCCGGGATTACTGCTTGATGACGAGTTCGACCGGGGTTTCGATCACGCCATCTTTGGCATCGACCTTCTCACCCTTGACCAGCTTCAGTGCGTTCTGGATACCGAATACCGCTTGTTGCGCGGCAGCCTGGTCAGCGGTGGCCAACACACGACCATCCTTGAGCATTGGCTTGATCGCATCAATGTTGTCGTAGCCCACCACCAATACCTTGCCGGCCTTGCCTGCCGCACGCACGGCGGAGACAGCGCCCAGGGCCATGTTGTCGTTACCGGCCAGCAGCGCCTTGATGTCCGGCGTTTCGCTCAGCATCGCTGCAGCAATCTTGTTGCCCTGGTCGATTTCCCAGTTGCCGGATTGGGTGGAAACAATCTTCATGCCTGCAGCGTCCATCGCATCCTTGAAGCCTGCGGTGCGCTGCTGGGCGTTAGTCGTGGTGGGTACGCCTTCGATGATGCCAACCTTGTCACCCGCGGCCAGTTGCTTGGCCAGGTAGTCGCCCACCAGCTTGGAGCCTTTGCGGTTGTCCGGACCTACGAACGGGATATCGAGGTTTTTGCTTTTGAGTACCTCCGGGTCCAGGCGATTGTCGATGTTGACGACCTTGATACCGGCATCAGAAGCCTTCTTCAGCACACTGGCGAGCGCCTTGGAGTCGGCGGGAGCAATGACAAGCGCGTCTACCTTGGAGTTGATCATCTCGTTGACGATGGCGATCTGCGCACTGGTGTCTGTTTCGTTCTTGATCCCGTTGGAGATCAGCTTGAACTCTGCTGGGTGCGCTTTCTGGTAGTCCTTGGCACCGTCGGTCATGGTGACGAAGAACTCATTGGCCAGGGACTTCATGACCAAACCAACAGTAGGTGTTTTGGCAGCGTCATCAGCAAGTGCAGAAGAGAGAGGCAAAGCAGCGGATGCGGCAAGCACAGCGACAGCAAGAAGACGTCCAGCGAATGGCAGCTTCATGGGTTCACTCCGATCTTATGATTATTGTGAGCAACGCTTGCACCGAAGACCTCTTCGGCGGCCCTCCCACCCGGGCGGCTGATGCGAGCTGTCACGATACTCCTGGAGCGCTCGTGAAACATCTCGCAAACGTTTGCGTTGAGCAAACTATGAGAACCTTGTCGGGATTTGTCAACGGTAGAAACTGGCCTTTCAATCCCATGCCCGCGACCTGGTCCAACCAACCTTGGGGACTGAAACGTTTAAGGCCACCTCTTTCTCGCACTCTCTAAAACGACAGGTGTTGACGCTAATCGCACTCGAATTTTGTGACAGGGCTGTCGGACAACCGAACACACTACCCCTCAACCGTTCGGAAAGCCGGACGCCACTCACTCAAAACAAGTTTAAAAAATCTCATAAGTTGTTTTAAATCAATACGTTAATTTAAGAAGAACCACACACTCGGCCTGGTACAAATCCTGCTTTTCCCCTGCACCTCGCGGCGTTCAGAACCGCCCGGGTGTTCTAGATGAACCGGCTACAGCACTCATCAAAAACCAGAGAGAAAAATAATGAAATCTGCATTGAAGAACTTTGTCCCGGGCGCCATGGCCCTGCTGCTGCTGTTCCCCCTTGCCGCACAGGCAAAAGAAGTCGAAAACAAAACCAAACTGTCCAACGTAGTGATCCTTGCCACAGGCGGCACCATTGCTGGCGCCGGTGCCAGTGCGGCCAACAGTGCTACGTACCAGGCAGCCAAAGTCGGCATCGAACAACTGATCGCCAGCGTTCCTGAGCTTAGCCAGATCGCCAACGTACGCGGCGAACAAGTGATGCAAATTGCTTCGGAAAGCATCAACAACGAAAACCTGCTGCAACTGGGTCGCCGCGTCGCAGAACTGGCTGACAGCAAGGACGTGGATGGCATCGTGATCACTCACGGCACCGATACCCTTGAAGAAACTGCCTACTTCCTGAACCTGGTAGAAAAAACCGACAAGCCTATCGTCGTGGTCGGCTCCATGCGTCCAGGTACCGCCATGTCGGCTGACGGTATGCTCAACCTGTATAACGCAGTCGCTGTCGCAGGTAGCAAGGATGCGCGGGGCAAAGGCGTGCTGGTGACCATGAACGACGAAATCCAATCGGGTCGCGACGTCAGCAAGATGATCAACATCAAGACCGAGGCATTCAAGAGCCCGTGGGGCCCGCTGGGCATGGTCGTTGAAGGCAAATCCTACTGGTTCCGCCTGCCGGCCAAGCGTCACACCATGGATTCGGAATTCGACATCAAGACCATCAAGAGCCTGCCTGACGTTGAAATTGCCTACGGCTATGGCAACGTGAGCGACACTGCCTACAAAGCACTGGCCCAAGCTGGCGCCAAGGCCATCATCCACGCCGGTACCGGTAACGGTTCGGTATCCTCGAAAGTCGTTCCCGCGCTGGTCGAATTGCGCAAGCAAGGCGTACAGATCATTCGCTCCTCCCACGTCAACGCCGGCGGTATGGTTCTGCGTAACGCTGAACAACCAGACGACAAATACGACTGGGTTGCGGCTCTGGACCTGAACCCGCAGAAAGCTCGCATCCTGGCCATGGTAGCCCTGACCAAGACCCAGGACAGCAAAGAACTGCAACGCATGTTCTGGGAATACTGATTACTGCTGATCGACCTGTGGGAGCGAGCTTGCTCGCTCCCACAATTGCTCCCCCTTCTCAACAAACTTCCCGAATCGCTGTCAGACGAACTTCTTGAAATTTAAGCAGTTGCGAAATCGCCTACAGTTAAATACTGTATGTGCGTACAGCAAATTAAGGAATGCTCCGTGGCAAAGCCCTCTTCCGCAGCACCTGCGGCGCCTGACGCCTATCAGCGCCTGGCTATTCGCGTGCAAAAGATCATCAATTCGACCAACGCACAGAAAGCCAAGGCAGCCTTGCTCTTCCGTTTACCCGATGAGCCGGAAGACGTGTGGCAACGTCTACTGGAAGAAATTGCAGAAAACGACAACGTCACCCTCGCCTATCGGGATGACGGTGGCGTGCAGATTTTTTGGGTTGTGCCGAAGGAAGATTGATTGTGAGTGCCCGTTTTATTGCTGTGTGCTGTCTGTTTTTAAGCGTAACCGCCAACGCCCAAGCCCCTCGGACCTTTAGCGAAGCCAAGAAAATCGCCTGGAAGCTTTACGCCCCCCAATCGACCGAATTCTATTGCGGCTGCAAATACACCGGTAACCGCGTGAATTTGAAAGCCTGCGGTTACATCCCGCGCAAAAACGCCAATCGCGCCGCGCGCATCGAGTGGGAACACATCGTGCCGGCCTGGCAAATCGGGCATCAGCGCCAATGCTGGCAAAACGGCGGGCGAAAGAACTGCACGCGCCACGACGATGTGTTCAAGCGCGCCGAGGCGGACCTGCACAATCTGGTGCCGAGCATCGGCGAAGTGAATGGCGACCGTAACAACTTCAGCTTTGGCTGGCTGCCCGTGCAAAGTGGGCAGTACGGCTCGTGCCTGACCCAAGTGGATTTCAAGGCCAAGAAGGTCATGCCACGCCCGTCCATTCGCGGCATGATCGCACGCACGTATTTTTATATGAGCAAGCAATACGGCCTGCGTCTGTCGAAGCAGGATCGCCAGCTGTATGAAGCCTGGAACAAGACTTACCCGGTGCAAACCTGGGAGCGCCAGCGCAACCAGACCGTGGCTTGCGTGATGGGACGGGGCAACGAGTTTGTCGGCCCGGTGAATCTCAAGGCCTGCGGTTGAACGTGGGCGGGGTTGCCGCCCACTTGGCACGTCACTGCGCGGCGTTGTGTTCGATAATTTCAGACACGGTGTCGGTTTTCTTCGCGCGGGCCATCTTTTCGTTGAGCAAGGCTTGTTTGGCCTCCGCCTCGGCCTTGGTTGCGAACGGACCCAACAGCACCTCATCCTTGCCGTCGACCTTCACGATATAAAAATTGAAACCATGCTCCAGCAACCAGGCGGTCAGGTCGGTGATCGCCTGCAGCTTGTGGTCTGGCGGGCCGACGCGCACATCCCATTCCTGAGCGGCAATCGCGCCGGTTTGTGGCAGGCTTTCGGTCACGGCAGGTTTGGCCTTGGGCGCATCGACCGATTTACCTTCACCGCATCCGGCCAACGCCAACACCACAATTGCCATCGCTACTTTACGCACTGCCCTGCTCCTTTGAGGATAAAGAGGCGACTTTACCATTCACTGTCTATTCTGGCCGTCATAAACGTTGGCTTAAACAATGCGAATGATGTATCGCGACCTGTATGATGCCGCCATGGGAATTAATGTCGCCTCTATGCGTCCTAAAAGAGGCAGCCACAGGGAAGCGCTTCGCAGTAAGCTACACACATCCGACACCTGCCCTGTCTGACACATGTGTCCTTAAAAGTAATCAAGGAGAAGTCCATGCTTATACTCACCCGCAAAGTTGGTGAAAGCATAAACATCGGTGATGACATTACGATCACCATTCTGGGCGTTAGCGGCCAGCAAGTACGAATCGGCATCAACGCACCCAAGGACGTTGCCGTGCATCGCGAGGAGATTTACCAGCGCATCCAGGCCGGCCTGACTGCACCCGACAAAAACCAGACGCCTTGAAACGCCTCCAGTAGCCAGCCCTTTCGTTCACTGTAATGGCTGGCGAAAACCCAATCGGCCTGCTCGCGTCTTCCAGCCTGACCAGTGCGCTTTGAGCATGCCCCTTCGCTGCAAGATGAAACTGTCTGGGCATCTGGAACTTGTTGAAGTATTCGCAGCCCAATTTCTGACACTTTATCCTGCCATCCGTGTGCATTCAGGAATACGTCGATGAGGCCAGTCGCGACGCCACCTCTTGTTTCCAGATCCTGGATGATCGCCCTGCTGATCGGGGTGGCCTTCCTGGCGCTTGGGTATGGGCTGAGAGTCGAAGTCGAGGGCGCCGATCCCGACGCCCATTCCTGGCTGGACCTGGCGCTCCTTCTCTGCGGCTACCTGCTGGTGTTCTGCCTCAAACCCATCCAAAAAGTTATCTTGCGCAAGCTATGCCAGCGCGCAGCGCATCGTGCCCATCAGAAAACCACACGCTGAGGACCTGCTGCGTATCACGGCGCCAGCTTGCGCAAAGACAACAAGCCATCAGCGCCATGCTCGGTGCATAAATCGCCGTAGTCGTTGATGCAAGCGTGTGCAGTCACCATGGGCTCCAAGTGTGCCGAGGTGACAACCACAACATCCGCCCCCGCTGCTTCACCCGCTCGAATGCCCACCGCGGCGTCTTCGAACACCAGGCTGTCCTCAACCGACACCCCCAGGCGTTTCGCGCCCAATAAATAGCACGCAGGGTCGGGTTTACCGTTGGCCACATCTTCGGCCGTCACCCACACGGCCGGCACGGGAATGCCTGCCGCTTGCAGTCGACGTAACGCCAGCGCCTTGGGGGCAGACGTGACCAGTGCCCATTGATCCGCGGGCACGCCTTTCAAAAACGCCACTGCGCCGGGAATCGCTACAACGCCGTCGACATCGTTGAGCTCCGCGTCGGTAATCCACTGGGCTTCAACTTCTGGATCGACACCCGGCAACGCCTGGCGGGTGATCGTATCAATCGCGCGCGCGCCATGAATGGTAGGCAGAAACGCTTCCACATCCAGACCATGGCGCTCGGCCCAGATGCTCCATACACGTTCGGCCGCAGCGATGGAGTTGAGCAGGGTCCCATCCATATCGAACAGGAAAGCGCGGTAACGCCGGTTGAACACGGATGAAGTTGAGATGGACACTGCGCGGCTTCCTCATGAGCTGGACCCCTGCAATCTACGGATCACCTCGGCGCTTGTAAACGTAGAGCCTCCTCGACCGGACACTCATTGCCCACGCGCCAGGCTCGAACCAAGAATGACGAACTTGTCATGATCCTGTTGGTTGGCTGTTGGGGTCGCCTGGTTACTGTGAACTCACTGCCAACCCGGCAGCCCCCAGCCACGAGAGAGACCGCCATGAAACTGTTCGCCCTGGGCTTTGCCGCCTTGCTCGCCACCGGTACTGCCTTCGCTGCCGACGTAACGTCTGCCAGCGATGTCATCCACGACAAAACCGGCTTCTTCCTACACCTGGATGTCGACAAGGTGCTATCGAGCACCGACATCTCTGGCCAATGCGGGATTGTCCCGGCGCACTTGCGCTACCTGGACCATCAGGGCCGCGAACACCTACTCGATTACCAAGTCCAGGGCGTCGGTTGCGCCAGTGACAATTGATCGGGCTACACTTGCGCCACTTATTGAAGCAGGACACTTTCCATGAACATCCTCGTAGTCGAAGACGAACCCAAGGCCGGCAATTACCTGCTCAATGGCTTGCAGGAGCTGGGCCACTCGGTGAGCCTGGCGCGCGACGGCGTAGAGGGTTTGCACTTGGCCCTGGAAACACCATTCGACGTGATCGTGCTGGACGTGATGATGCCGAAAATGGATGGTTGGGAAGTGCTGCGTCGCCTGCGCAAAGAGGCCGATACACCGGTGCTGTTCCTCACCGCTCGCGATGACATCGCCGACCGCATCAAGGGCCTTGAACTGGGTGCCGACGACTACCTGATCAAACCCTTCTCCTTCGCCGAACTGGTTGCACGCCTGCGCACCCTCAACCGACGTGGCCCGAGCCGCGAAGAAGAACAGCTGCACATCGCCGACCTGCACATTGACGTGCTCAAGCGCCGTGTGACCCGCGCCGGTACGCGCATTACCCTGACCAACAAGGAGTTCGCCTTGCTGCACCTGTTCGCCACCCACCAGGACCAGGTGCTGTCCCGCTCGCTGATCGCTTCACGCGTATGGGACATGAACTTCGACAGCGACACCAATGTGGTCGATGTTGCCGTACGCCGCCTGCGCCTGAAGATCGATGACCCGTTCCAGCTCAAACTGATCCACAGCGTGCGGGGCATTGGCTACCGCTTCGATACCCAACCATGAAGCGCGATCGCCATTATTCCCTGACCCTGCGCCTGGCATTGATCTTTGCCCTGCTCGCCTTCGCCCTGCTGGCCACCCTGGGCGTGACGCTATACCGCGAGCTGGAGCGTGAGCTGATCAAGCGTGACGACGCCGCGCTGATCTCGCGCGCCAACCAACTGCGCAACGTGCTCAATGACGGCAATACCCGCGAGCTGATCAAGACCAAGCCCCAGCTGTTCCAGAACATGCTGGGCAACAGTGAGTCGGTACTGAGCATCGCTGCACCTGGGCAGACTCCGTTATTGCTCGTCAACCCGGGCAACATTCAAATACCGGCCGTGCCGGCCGTGGCAAAAGACCACGCCCTTGGACTCGCCGACGTACACCATTTGCCCGGCGTAGATGGCGTGCCCTTCGCCACCGTGGCGGCTTTCATCGACACCGGTGACCTGGGGAGCCTGCAAGTCACCGTCGGGCGCCTGATGGCTGAACGCACAGCCATGCTTGCCAGTTATCGCTTGAGTGTTTTTATCCTGGCCAGCATCGCGGCGGTCATTCTCGCCTTGGTTGGTTATGTGCTGGTACACCGTGGGCTGGTGCCCTTGCGGCGCCTGGCCGGACACGCACAGGGCATCGGCGTGAACAACCTGGCCGAGCGCCTGGGCAGCCAAGGCGCGCCCAAGGAGCTGCTGCCGATGATTGACGCCTTCAACACCATGCTTGAACGGCTGGCCAAAGGTTTTATTCAACTGGGCCAGGTGTCCACCGATATGGCCCATGAACTGCGCACCCCCATCAATAACTTGCTCGGTGAAACCCAGGTCGCGCTGCAACAGAGCCGCACTATTGAAGACTATCAGCAACTGCTGGCCTCAAACGTTGAAGAGCTTGAACGCCTGGCACGGATGCTCGACAACATGCTGTTCCTGGCCCGTACCGACCCTGCCAGCGCCTTGCGCCAACGTCAGGCGCTGGACGCAGCCGATGAAGTGGAGCGCATCGCCGATTATTTCGAGGGCTTGGCCGGTGATGTGGGTATGCACATCGTTGGCGTGGGCGAAGGTGTGATCTGGGCGGAACCGATGCTGCTGCGCCGGGCCCTGGCGAACCTGTGCGCCAATGCCATCAAGTATGGCGCGCCGAACACCGAGCTGAGCATCCGGGCCGTCCCGACAGTCGAGGGCACTTGCATCAAGGTCAGCAACCAGGGTGCAACCATTGCCGCGGAGCATTTGCCCAGGCTGTTCGAACGCTTTTACCGGGTGGATGAATCCCGTGAATGTTCATCCCAGTCCAATGGACTGGGATTGTCAATTGTGGCGACCATCATGCAGCTGCATAACGGTCGGTATGGCGTCAGCAGTGAAGACGGCGTGACGTGCTTTGAATTGTTTTTCCCCGCGCAGGAGACGTGAGGGGTTTTCCGCTCAATCAAAGGCGCCATTAAGTACTTCGTAGATGATGCCGCTGGCGATGGCGACCAGAATCAAATCGGTTCCCGCTTGCTGCCATTCATAACCGTCGTAGTGCGGCAGCCGCCCCAGCAGGCGACCATCGAGTTTCTTGGCGATACCGGGTGGCAGCGGCTTGCCGCGCGCCAGGTTCTTCTGGATCCCCGGCGGCAATGCAGGCCCTGGGCTCCAGTAATCGCGATAACCGCCGAGCACATTCAATACGCTCCCTCGGTCAACGCTGGGGCCGTGACCACCTGAGCCGCCCTTGCCCTTGGGCTTGTCGTAGGCCTGCCCTGCGGGGTTATTGCCTTTGTTATTGCCCTGCCCCTGACCGCCCTTGTTACCCTGGCCCTGCCCCCCTTGGTTATTACCCTGCCCCTTGCCATTACCGGGATCGGCCAAGGCAAGACCGCTACCCGCAAACAGCGCGAGGGACAACACGACAGATACGAACTTCGGGTACTTGATCATGATGGTTTTCCAAGGTGGATACACCTGTGAACTATAGTCGAAGTTGCCCCACGAATGACTCCATTCACAGCCCGACCGTCAGCTCAGCTGCCCGCCTGCTTCCCGTACATCCGCTTGGGTGAGCCAGGCCGTCGAGACTGCCAGTCGCAAGGCCTCAACTAAAGGCGGCTGGTCGGCCGGCGGCGCGCTCGGCACATGGATAAACCCACTGCGCACCCCGGCCTCGACCAGCCGGTGCTGCAAAAGGTAGAACACCTGATTGCACACGAACGTGCCCGCCGTTTGCGAAACGGCAGCCGCCACCCCCGCGTCACGCAGCGCCTTGACCATGGCCTTGATCGGCAATGTCGAGAAGTATGCAGCCGGGCCACCGGCTACCACTGGCGTATCAATCGGTTGCTGCCCGAGGTTGTCGGGGATGCGTGCGTCATTGATATTGATCGCTACACGCTCGATAGACATCTCGCTGCGCCCGGGCGCCAGGCCGGTGGCAATCACCATTGCCGGATTCAACTCACTGATCAATCGGGCCAGGTGTTCACCCGCCGTGGCAAATGCACAGGGCAGGCAATGCGCGACAATGCGTGCACCCTCGCCCAGTTGCACGCCATCCAACTGGCGCGCAGCTTCCCATGACGGGTTCACAAGGTCGTTATCAAAGGGCTCGAAACCCGTCAGCAGTACAGTTTGCATAGTGACCTCACATCAACAGGTAAAGCAGCACGATATTGACCACCAGCATCATCAGCGCCGTGGGGATCTGCGCCTTGATCACCGCGTTCTTGTCGGGCAACTCCAGCAACGCCGCCGGCACGATATTGAAGTTGGCCGCCATCGGCGTCATCAACGTGCCGCAGTAACCGGAAAACATACCGATCGCCGCCATCACCGCAGGGTTGCCGCCATAAATCCCTACCAGCACCGGCACGCCGACGCCGCCAGTCATCACAGGGAAAGCCGCAAAACCATTGCCCATGATCACCGTAAACAGGGCCATGCCCAGTACATAGACCATCACCGCCACCAGCTTGTAGTCCAGGTTGATGTAGGTGGTGGTGACGTGGGCGACTGCCGTGCCCACCCCGGCCTCGTTGAACAACAATCCAAGCATCGCCAGCATCTGCGGCAACACCATGGCCCAGCCCAGGGCTTCGGTCAGGCGACGGGATTCGCGCAGGGCTTGTACCGGCGTATCGCGGGTCAGCCAGCAGGCCAGGCCCAGAGCAATCAGGCAGCCGATGCCGAGCGAGACGAAGGTGGTGTTCTTCGGGTCCAGCAACGGTACACCGCCAATTTCGGTGTGCTTGAGCAATACCGAGCCAATCACCGTAGTCAACGGAATCGCCAAGGCCGGGATAAACAACTTGTGGCCCAGGCGCCCGGCGCTGGCGCGGGACGCCTTGACGTGCAATTCGGCGTGCTGGCCGCGACCAACGCCACCCAAGCCGGCGATCAACGCCATCACCACCACACCGATGCCGATGGCCACCGAGGGCAGACGCTCCCCCACCAGGAACGGTATGGCGAACAACAACCAGAACAGCGCGCTGGACCAGCGTTTGGGATGGGTGCGATCGAGCAGGATCATGCCCGCAGTGATCAGCAACAGAACACCGGCGAGCCAATAAAGGTATTGAATGGAAATAATCATTGAGCAGCCTCCACGGACGTGGTGGCCGGGCTCATTTCGCGGGTCAATCGTCGATCAAAGCGATGCAGCCGGATCGCATGAATGATGAACGCACAAATCGCCGTCGGAATGCCCCACACCGCGATGTGCAGCGGCTCCACGTCAATCCCCGAGCCCAACAGGAAGGTGTGCATCAACGCAATTGCACCGAAGGCGACAAAAATATCCTCACCAAAAAACAGCCCGACGTTATCGGTGGCCGCACACATGGCCAAGACCTTGTGGCGCAGCTTGTCTGGCAGCTTGCCGTAGCGTTTTTCCGCGGCACCTTCGGCCATCGGCGCCAACAGTGGCCGCACCATTTGCGGATGCCCACCCAGGCTGGTCAGCCCCATGGCGGCCGTGGATTCACGCACAAACAGATAAATGATCAGTAAACGCCCAACCGTGGCGCGCTCGAAGCGGGCGATCCAGTTCTGCGCGTGCAGGCGCAGGCCATGGCGCTCCAACAGGCCAATCACCGCCAGCGGCAATAAAAGAATCAATTGCAGGGCACGAGTCTGAAGGAAACCATCGCCCATGGTGGCGAGAATTTTTTCCAGCGGGAACTGGGCGGCAAGCCCGGTGGCGATGGCGGCGGCGGTGACCACCAACAGCGGATTGAAGCGCAATACAAAGCCGACCACGATGACAAGCACGCCGATCAGCGGCCATAGGTTCACAACTGTTTGCATGGCACAGAGGTCCTTTAGTGCGCGCTGCGGCGCCATAACAGCAGGATGTGGGCAAAGGGCTCACAGCTTGGAAGTGGCGTGCAGTCGGCTCGGTTTTTTTATTGTTGACCCGGAAGGTCGAGCGTCAGTGGCGGCAACTTTGCTGTCTGGAGACCGGGAGTGTCCAACAAGAAAAATTGTTGCTGCACACCAATAAATTTTGTGGGGGGATGGCGCCGACGGTCGGGCGCTATCAGGAGAAAGCGTCCAGGCCTCAAGGGGAAAGTCGCGCAGCCAACCTGATGAGGAGCTCAAAATCGTTCAACCGTGTAGATTCTCAATCAGAACCTATACTCCATCATGCAGCTGTGTGTACCTGCAGTTCGTTCACGGTGTTATACCGACAATGAGGGCTCGCGCTATGTATGCCGGACAAATGAGTGATATGGCGACCACGTTTGGCGAAATACGCTGCCAGGTGTTCGTCCAGATAATTTGCCTGCTGTCGGTGGCTACGCTGTTCTGCTGATCGAGCGTTCAAACACCTGAATACACGCCTTGAGTCGTGTAGGGATGGCTATTGCCCAAATTCCAGACAACAAAAAAGGGCCCACCTTTCGGTGAGCCCTTCTAGACCGCCCAGCAGAGCGGATTTTGTTTGGTAGGCGCGATTGGACTCGAACCAACGACCCCCACCATGTCAAGGTGGTGCTCTAACCAACTGAGCTACGTGCCTGCTGTGAGGCGGCATTCTACGGAATTCCGGAGGGGTGTCAACATCTTTTTTGCAGCTAAGCCTATGAATATGCGAATTTTTTATTTATGCCGGGTACACCTGGGATTTCCGGGTGGCTGGCAGGCAATTTTCAACTCAGGTAGGATCGCCGCACTCGTAAAAAATATAAAACAGAGGTTCCAGGATGGCGAACACCCCCTACCCCCAGTCCTATTACGCCGCTTCCGCGAATGCAGCCCCACCTCGCCCGACGCTGCAAGGTGAGGTCGAAACCGATGTCTGTGTGATTGGTGCCGGCTATACCGGGCTTTCCAGCGCGCTGTTTTTGCTGGAGAACGGCTTTCGCGTCACGGTACTGGAAGCCGCCAAGGTGGGTTTTGGTGCCTCGGGTCGTAATGGCGGGCAGATCGTCAATAGCTACAGCCGTGATATCGATGTGATCGAGCGCAGTGTCGGGCCCAGACAGGCTCAGTTGCTGGGGCAGATGGCCTTTGAAGGCGGCAAGATCATTCGTGAGCGCGTGGCTAAATACCAGATCCAGTGCGACTTGAAGGACGGCGGTGTATTTGCCGCACTCAACAGCAAGCACATGGGTCATCTGGAATCGCAGAAGCGCCTGTGGGAGCGCTACGGCCATACGCAGCTGGAATTGCTCGACGAACGCCGCATCCGCGAAGTGGTGGCCTGTGACAACTATGTGGGCGGTTTGCTGGACATGAGCGGCGGGCATATCCACCCGCTCAACCTGGCACTGGGCGAAGCGGCGGCCGTGGAATCCCTGGGCGGTACGATTTATGAGCAATCGGCAGCGGTGCGCATCGAGCGCGGCGCCAACCCTGTGGTACACACCGCCGAAGGCAGGGTCCGGGCCAAATTCATTATCGTTGCCGGTAACGCTTACCTGGGCAACCTGGTGCCGGAGCTGGCGGCCAAGTCGATGCCATGCGGTACCCAAGTGATCACCACCGCACCCCTTGGCGATGAATTGGCCAAGACGCTGTTGCCGCAGGATTACTGTGTCGAAGACTGCAACTACCTGCTCGACTACTACCGCCTCACCAGTGACAAGCGCCTGATCTTCGGCGGCGGCGTGGTGTATGGCGCGCGGGACCCGGCGAATATCGAGGCAATCATCCGGCCAAAAATGCTCAAGGCATTCCCGCAACTCAAAGACGTGAAGATCGACTACGCCTGGACCGGCAATTTCCTGCTGACCCTGTCGCGCCTGCCCCAGGTCGGCCGTCTTGGCGACAACATCTATTACTCACAAGGCTGTAGCGGCCATGGCGTGACGTACACGCACCTGGCAGGCAAAGTACTGGCGGAGGCATTGCGCGGGCAGGCTGAGCGTTTTGATGCGTTTGCGGACTTGCCGCATTACCCGTTCCCGGGCGGGCAGATGTTGCGCACGCCGTTTGCAGCGCTGGGGGCTTGGTACTACGGGTTGCGCGATAAATTCGGAATGTAAACACATCCGGTGTGAGAGCGACTTGCTCACTCCCACACCGGCTGTACGCTTCATACGCTGCCGTCAATGCGCCTTGTGTTCGACGGAAGGCGCCTCGGCTTGCAGCTTCTGCACATCGCCTACGGCCAGCTCAGCCGATTGGCCGCCCCAACCTTGACGCAGGTAATTGAGCAGATCAGTCAGCTGTTGCGCACTGAGCTTCTCGGAAAACCCCGGCATCGGTTGCATGTGCTCGAACCCGGAAAATTTCTGCTCGCCAATACCGTCCTCGATCACACGCAGCAGGTTGCGCGGGTCTTCCAGTCGCAACGTGGTGTTGCCGCGCATGGCCACCGCGATGTGCGGCTTGCCTTCGCCACCTGCGGCGTGGCAACCGGCGCAGACGTTCAGGTATTCCTGGCGGCCGCGCTGAGCGCTCTGGCTGAGTTTATCCACCGGCACGTCGACCAGCGCTTTGGCGGCCGGCGGGTTATCGCCCAGCAGGAACGTGGCCATCGCGGCCAGATCCTGATCGCTCAGGCCTTGGGTGCTGTTGTGGAACACCGGGAACATCTCGTTGAACATCGTGCCCTGGGCGCTCATGCCGTGCTTGAGGAATGTGGCCAGGTCCTGTTCATTCCAACCGCGCGCAGCCAGGTCAGTGGCGAGCAGGCTGGGCGCCAGGTAACCATTGAGGATGCCGCCGGTCAGGCGCTTGTCCAGCTCCATCGCGCCCGGCAGGCCGCGTGGCGTGTGGCATTCGCCGCAGTGACCAAGCACTTCGACCATGTACTGGCCGCGTTTCCAGGCTTCGCTTTTACCTTCGGTCGGCTCCAGTTTCAGCGCTTTGCCGTACAGCACATTCCAGCCCATCAGGCCCAGGCGCACGTTGAACGGAAAGCTCAGGCTCGTCACCGGCCCTGCGCGCTCGATCGGCTCGATGGTTTTGAGGTACGCATGAATCGCATCCGAATCTTCGCGCGGCATCAGGTGGTAGGAGGTGTACGGCATCGCCGGGTACAGATTCGCCCCATCGCGACGCTTGCCTTGCGTCAGCGCAGCGAAGAACTCGTCATCGTTGTACAAGCCGATGCCGTGCTCTTTGCTCGGCGTGATGTTGGTGCCGTAGATCGTGCCGAACGACGAGACGATCGGCAGCCCGCCCGCAAACGGCGCGCCGCCCGCCGCAGTGTGGCACGCCATGCAGTCGGCGGCGCGGGCCAGGTATTCGCCGCGCTTGACCTGATCATCGGCATGAGCAAACAGCACCGGCGCAGCCAGGCCGACCGCCAGGGTCATTCGGGTCAGAAAAAGCTTCATGCTCAACCCTCCTTGACCAGGCCGAGATCGGTCAGCACGTTGCGAGTAGCGTTGTAATAACGCACGTACCCGGTGCAACGGCAGACGTGATGCCCAAGGCTGTCCTCGATGACTTGTTCCAGTTTGCTGTGTACGGTCGGCTGGCGCTGCAGCTTTTCCACCAGCACGGTCGCTGCGTTGACGAAGCCCGGCGCGCAGTAGCTGCACTGGAACGCAAACTCATCCACGAAGCGCTGCTGGATCGGGTTCAGTTCGATGACCTGCCCCGACTCGTCGCGCTTGGCGTGGGATTCGATGGTGCGCACTCGCTTGCCTTCAAAGTAATGCGCGCCGGTGATGCACGTGCGCACTTCTTCGCTGGTGCCGTCCGGGTTGTCGACGATGACCACGCAAGCGTGGCAAATACCCTGGCCGCAGCCAAGACGCGAGCCAGTGAGGTTTTTGTATTCGTGCAGGTAGTCGATCATCGGCAGGTCATCAGGGATGTCCACTGGGCCGACGGATTGACCATTGAGGGTCAGTTGAAGCGGACGGTTAGGCATTGAGGGCTTCCTTGATGCGCGCAGCAGTGATTGGCAGGTCGCGAACACGTTTACCGATGGCGTGCGCCACGGCATTACCGATGGCCCCGACGATCGGGATCATCACCACTTCAGCGATACCCTTGGATGGATCGCTCGGCGACAGCGCCGGCAAAATCTCCGACGTCTGTTTCCACACGGCAACGTGACGCGCCATCGGCAGACGGTAACGGTTGAAGTTCCAGTCACCCTCCCCCGGCCCGCCTTCATACAGCGGCATTTCCTCCATCAATGCGTGGCCGATGCCCATGGCGACACCGCCCTCAAGCTGACCTTTGACTAACTCCTCAACCAGCACGCGACCGCACTCGATCCACGAATGGTGATTGAGCACCTCCACCTGCGCCGAGCCCTTATTGACCTTCAGCTCGACCAATGTGGCGACCGGGCTGTAGTAAGTCACGGCAGCGTTGTTCAACTGCGTCGCGGGGTAGCTGATGTTCTGGCGATCCAGCAGATGGAAGCCGGCAGTGCTCATCAGCGCCTGCTTGGCTTTTGGCGCGCCGTCGCCGTACTTCACGGCCAGGCCGTCGAGCGGCAGGCGCTCACGCACGCCGTCGATGCTGTATTCAGCCTCGGCCCAACTCCAGCGGTTGAAACCGTGCACAGTGGCCGCGGTGACCAGGCCGCGCTCGTGGGCACGCTTGGCCAATTCTTCAAAACTGAGTGGCTGCATGCCGTTGGCGGTGAGCTTGCCGTCGACCCAATGCGCATCTTCGCGGCGCACCACATACGGGTTGGCCTGACCGCCGAACGGGCCCTGACGCCAGATCTCCAGCGCCGCCGGCCACAAACCATGGTTGAACAGCACGCGCGCCGCTTCACGGGTGGCGTGGCTGAAGTAGTACGCCGAGTTGGTGGCCGAAGATGCCGAAGCGAGCTTGCCCACCCAGCGCGGGTTGCGCAGCAGGTTGTCCTGCTCGGCCTGGCTCATGATGTAAGGGTTGCCGCTGGTGATCAGCTGCATTTCCTTCCACTCTGTTTCGCCGGTCTTCACTTCGTGGGCCGGGCTGCCAAGGAAATCGGCAACGACCAGCGATTGCGAGGTAGACATACCGGTGCCGATTTCGATACCGATATGACGCAGGCTGATGCGACCGTCAGCGCTGAATTCGATACTGGCCATCGGTGCTTCGGAACCAGTGCCAAAGTCTTTCTGGCAGATAGCGAAACCCACGCCGTACCAGTTATCCGGGTCCGCGGCTTCGCGTTGTTGCTTGATCGCGTCGCGGTTTTTCCAGACCTCGTGCACAGAGGCTTTGTCGAGGATTTCGTGCAGGCGCAACGCACCGGCAGGAATGGCGCCCTGGGTGTTTTTCATGCCCGAACGCAGTGCGTTCTTGCGGCGCAACTCGATAGCATCCACACCGAGACGACCGGCGATTTCGTCGACCATCATTTCCGTCGCGGCCATGCTTTGCAGGGTGCCGTAACCACGCATCGAACCGGCTTCAACGCCCCGCGAGTGATACGCGGTGACTTGCAGGTCGTTCTGCGGCATGTAGTAGATCGACTGTGCGGCCGTGGCGCCTACTGCTGCGACCGAGGGGCTGTAGTTGATCCGGCCACCGCCGTCGACGCTCATGTCGGCGAGGAAGATCTTGAAGCTGTGATCGTTCTTGTCGACAGCCAATTGATAACGAATATCGAACGGATGACGCTTGATGCCGCTCTGGAACTGCTCGTAACGGTCATTGGCCAGACGCACCGGCACGCCGGCACCGTACAACGCCGCGAGGGCGGCGTAGTAGACAAAGATGTTGTGGTCTTTGGAGCCGTACCCCACGGTGTAACCGGGGTGCATGTTCAGGTTGGCCAGGCCGAAGCGCGACGGCGAGATCATTTTCGCAGTCTCGGTGGCCACCTCCAACGGGCACTGGGTGGCCACCACGAAGTGCAGGGTCTTGGTTGCCGGATCGTACCAACCGTTGCCGTTGTCCGGCTCCATGGCGGCCGGCTCGATTGACGGGGTCTTGTAGCGCTCGTCGAACACCAGCCAGTTGTCCGGCGGTGTGTTGATCTGACTCTTCATGCGGTCGGCGTAGAACAGACCGCGCTCGGTCAGGTTGCCGTGCAGATTCGGTTGTGAATTCCATACCGGGCGACGGTTTTTCAGCATCGGAAACAGAATCGAATCCTTGAGGCTGGCAAATTCGTCTTCATCGGCCGAGGTGGGGCCGCCAACGCGCACATAGCGGAAGCTACCGTAAGGGTCGCCTTCGTAGTACGGCACCTTGGCGCCGTAACGAATCGCCTTGTCGTTGAATTTGAGTTTGTTCTTGGCCTGGCGGAAACGCTCGAAATCGTTCCAGATCAGGATCGCCACCGGGTGACCGATAAACATCGGCACCTTGCCTTCAGGCAGCAGCGGGTCCGGAGCATGTTCCTCGGGGAAAACGATACCGTCCTTGTCCAGATCGGCAGCGGTGACGATACGATCCGGCTGCAGATCGGCGCCGAGCCACGCCAGGTCGTAGCCCGCATAAATATGGTCGGCCTTGATGGTTTTCAGCAGCATGGCGTGACCTTGCTGCGCAGGCCAGCCGGGCATGTCCTTGGAGCGGATGTCGCGGGCGAAGACTTTGCTGCCGCACACTTTGGACAACGCATCGTTACGCTGACGCGCCTTGCCGTTATTGCCCAGCCATTTTTCGGACGGCACGGTAACGCTGTTTTCCATCAGGGCAGCCAGCGCCTGGGTGCTCAGCGGTGTCAGCGTGACGCTCACACCCGCCACCAGGCCGCCCTGGAGGAACGAGCGCCGGGTTATTTCACGGTTGGACATGGATCATCCTCTGAGCGGTTATAAATCCGCCCTTATGGTTAAGTACACCGAATATCGAGACTTGCAGAAGCCTTTTTACGACGAATCAAAAGGCCATGATGACAGTGCAAAGTTGACCGAAGGGTTAACTTTAAAGGTTTCTGCGCCTGCGGCAAATAACCACATTGAAATTTTTTGACACAACAACGCAAAACGGCCGACAAGATCGAGACGATCTGTCAGCCGCTTGCCTATAAATGAGGACGATGTCACAAACACCATGACGTTTTTTCAAACGCCAGACACAAAAAACCCCGGTCTTTCGACCAGGGTCTTTGCTATCGGATCAAGTCAGCCAGTGGCTTTCTTGTGCTTCAAGGCGTTCAGTGGGCCTTGAGGCAGATATGGCGCAGCGGACGGGACTCGAACCCGCGACCCCCGGCGTGACAGGCCGGTATTCTAACCGACTGAACTACCGCTGCGTATCGCTTGGCTGATTGAGCGTAAACCCTCAACCACCTTTAAACATCTGATCAATCAACCTGGGTTGTTCAATCTCAAGCCCGACACATCGAACCTGGAAAATATGGCGCAGCGGACGGGACTCGAACCCGCGACCCCCGGCGTGACAGGCCGGTATTCTAACCGACTGAACTACCGCTGCGCGTCGGTGCAACCTTTAAAGTTGCGTCTTGCCACAAGTGCAAGACTCTCAAGAAGTGGTGGGTGATGACGGGATCGAACCGCCGACCCTCTGCTTGTAAGGCAGATGCTCTCCCAGCTGAGCTAATCACCCTTTGCTTCGTTGAGGCCGCGAAATTTACGCAGGTAGCGGACCTAAGTCAATAGCCTGCTTGAAGTTTTTCTGAAAAAGACAAAATCACTTCAAGACGGCTAACCGCCCTACTCGCTGTAAATCATCTTCTTGCTCATGCCACCGTCCACCACAAACTCTTGCCCGGTGACAAACCCGGCCTGACGCGACAGCAACCAGGCCACCATCGCCGCCACGTCCTCTACCGTACCGACCCTGCCCGCCGGATGCTGGGCATGATCAGCATCGGTGAGCGGCTCCGCACGGCGTGCAGCAGGATCACGCGCATCAATCCAGCCAGGGCTGACCGCATTGACCCGAACCTCTGGCCCCAGGCTCATGGCCAAGGCGTGAGTCAGGGCCAGCAAGCCACCCTTGCTCGCCGCGTAAGCTTCGGTATCCGGCTCCGATTGACGGGCCCGGGTCGATGCCAGGTTGACGATCGCACCGCCGTGGGCGCGCAGGTACGGCGCGCAATGCTTGGCCAACAGCATCGGCCCGCCGAGGTTCACCGCCAGCACGCGATTCCAGTACGCCAGATCGAGGCTTTCCAGGGTGATATTGCGCGGATCAGCCACGGCGGCATTGCAGACCAGCGCGTCGAGTCGCCCGAACTGCCCCAACACCTCGGCAACCCCCTGGGCCACTTGCTTCTCGTCGGCCACGTCCATGGTGATGAACCAGGCGTTATCACCCAGCACCTTGGACACCTTGGCGCCGCGCTCGCGGTCAAGGTCGGTCAACACCACCTGCCAGCCTTCGCTGATCAGCCACGCGGCAATCCCCAGGCCAATGCCCCGCGCCGCGCCCGTTACCAGTGCAACGCGCCCGTTACTGGCCGCTGCGGCCTCCATGGACCACTCGATCACAAGGCCGCCAGCCCGCGGGCCAGGTCTGCCTGCAAGTCTGCTACATCTTCCAGGCCCACCGCGATACGGATCAGGCTGTCACGGATACCGGCCGCTTCACGCTCCTGCGGCGCCAGGCGCCCATGAGAGGTGGTGCTCGGGTGAGTGATGGTGGTCTTGCTGTCACCCAGGTTGGCGGTAATGGAGATCAAGCGCGTCGCATCGATAAAGCGCCAGGCGCCGTCTTTGCCGCCCTTGACTTCGAAACTCACCACCGCACCAAAACCACGCTGCTGGCGCTGGGCCAAGGCGTGTTGCGGGTGGCTCTTGAGGCCAGCGTAGTGCACCTTCTCGATACCATCCTGCTGCTCCAGCCACTCGGCCAGGGCCTGGGCGTTGGCGCAATGGGCTTTCATGCGCAGGCTGAGGGTTTCCAGGCCCTTGAGGAAGATCCAGGCGTTGAACGGGCTCAGGGTCGGGCCGGCGGTACGCAGGAAGCCCACCACTTCCTTCATCTGCTCGCTGCGCCCAGCCACCACGCCGCCCATGCAACGGCCCTGGCCGTCGATGAACTTGGTTGCCGAGTGCACCACGATGTCCGCACCCAGCTTCAGCGGTTGCTGCAAGGCCGGGGTGCAGAAGCAGTTATCCACCACCAGCATCGCACCCTTGGCGTGGGCGACTTCGGACAGCGCAGCGATGTCGACCAACTCGGCCAGCGGGTTCGACGGCGATTCGACGAACAGCAGCCTGGTATTGGCCTTGATCGCCGCATCCCAGCCGGACAAATCCGCCAGGGGCACGTAATCCACTTCGATACCGAAGCGCTTGAAGTACTTCTCGAACAGGCTGATGGTCGAGCCGAACACGCTGCGCGACACCAGCACATGGTCGCCAGCGCTGCACAGGCTCATCACCACCGCCAGGATGGCCGCCATGCCGGTCGCGGTCGCCACAGCCTGCTCAGCGCCCTCCAGGGCCGCGATACGCTCTTCGAACGCGCGCACGGTCGGGTTGGTGTAGCGCGAGTACACGTTGCCCGGCACCTCACCGGAAAAACGCGCCGCAGCGTCGGCCGCCGTGCGGAACACATAGCTTGAGGTGAAGAACATCGGGTCACCGTGCTCCCCTTCCGGGGTGCGGTGCTGGCCGGCGCGCACAGCCAGGGTATCGAAAGCTACGCCATCGAGGTCGCTGTCCAACCGACCGGCATCCCATTCCTGACTCATGCTGCGACTCCTTACTCAATACGTTATTTAAGATACAAAACCGGCCCCTCAGGGCCGGTATCTACTCAGTTGTTGTACAGGTCGATGATCGCGCTGACCGCCTGGGTCTTGATCTTGGACGAGTCGTTACGCGCCTGCTCGATCTTGTTCAGATAAGCCTCGTCGACATCTCCGGTCACGTACTTGCCGTCGAACACGGCGCAGTCGAACTGCTCGATCTTGATCTTGCCCCCGCCAACCGCTTCGATCAGGTCCGGCAGGTCCTGGTAGATCAGCCAGTCGGCGCCGATCAGGTCGGCCACGTCCTGGGTCGAACGATTATGCGCAATCAGCTCATGGGCGCTCGGCATGTCGATACCGTACACGTTCGGGTAACGCACCGCAGGCGCCGCAGAACAGAAGTACACGTTCTTCGCCCCGGCTTCGCGGGCCATCTGGATGATCTGCTTGCAGGTGGTGCCGCGTACGATGGAGTCGTCCACCAGCATCACGTTCTTGCCGCGGAACTCAAGCTCGATGGCGTTGAGCTTCTGACGCACCGATTTCTTGCGCGCAGCCTGGCCGGGCATGATGAACGTACGGCCGATGTAGCGGTTCTTGACGAAGCCTTCGCGGAACTTGACGCCCAGGTGGTTGGCCAGCTCCAGCGCAGCGGTACGACTGGTGTCCGGAATCGGGATAACCACATCGATGTCGTGCTCTGGACGCTCGCGCAGGATCTTCTCGGCCAGCTTCTCGCCCATGCGCAGACGCGCCTTGTAGACCGACACACCGTCGATGATCGAGTCGGGACGCGCCAGGTAGACGTGTTCGAAGATGCACGGGGTCAGCTTCGGCGCAACGGCGCACTGGCGGGTGTGCAGCTTGCCGTCTTCGGTGATGTAGACAGCCTCGCCCGGCGCCAGATCGCGGATCAGGGTGAAGCCCAGTACATCCAGGGACACGCTTTCGGACGCGATCATGTACTCGACGCCTTCGTCGGTGTGACGCTGGCCGAACACAATCGGGCGGATGCCGTGGGGGTCGCGGAAACCGACGATGCCGTACCCGGTGATCATCGCCACCACGGCATAACCACCGACGCAACGGTTGTGCACGTCGATCACGGCAGCAAACACGTCTTCTTCGGTCGGCTGCAACTTGCCGCGCTGGGCCAGTTCGTGGGCGAACACGTTGAGCAGCACTTCCGAGTCGGAACTGGTGTTGACGTGGCGCAGGTCAGATTCGTAGATCTCCTTGGCCAGCTGTTCAACGTTGGTCAGGTTACCGTTGTGCGCCAGGGTGATGCCGTAAGGCGAGTTGACGTAGAACGGTTGAGCTTCGGCCGAAGTCGAACTACCGGCAGTCGGGTAACGCACATGGCCAATGCCCATGTGCCCGACGAGGCGCTGCATGTGACGCTGATGGAACACGTCACGCACCAGGCCATTGTCCTTGCGCAGGAATAACCGGCCGTCGTGGCTGGTCACAATACCGGCAGCGTCCTGGCCGCGGTGCTGGAGGACGGTTAGCGCGTCATACAGCGCCTGATTGACGTTCGACTTACCGACGATACCGACGATGCCACACATGCGACGCAACCCCTACTTAATGAATCTTGACTGAACACAGCTTACTGAGGCGTTTGCGCCGGCAAGAGGTGTTCCTTGAACGGAAGATCAGCGGGTACGCTGATTCCGCTGGCCAGCCACTGACTGCTCCACCCCAATATGAGGTTCTTGGACCAATCTGCAACCAATAGAAATTTTGGCACGAGTACAGACTCCTGCCACCACGAATCCTGCTGTACCGGCCCCAGGCTCAACAGCCCGACCGCCACAACCACCAGCAACGCGCCACGCGCGGCGCCGAAGGCCATGCCGAGAAATCGATCGGTCCCGGAGAGGCCGGTGACACGTATCAATTCGCCAATAAGATAATTGACCATTGCCCCCACCAGCAGCGTGGCGATGAACATGATGGCGCAGCCCGCGATGACGCGAGCCGAAGGTGTCTCTATGTACCCGGCCAGGTAGACCGACAGTGAACCACCGAACATCCAGGCTACGACTCCTGCGATGATCCAGGTCAGCAACGACAGTGCTTCTTTTACGAAGCCGCGGCTCAGACTGATCAAAGCGGAGATGGCGACGATTGCAACGATCGCCCAATCAACCCAGGTAAATGGCACAGTGCAGCCTACGTACGGATAAGGCGGCGCATTTTAGCAGAGCGCCGGGCTATCGGTAAGCGGTGATTGCGGCTGCTTTGCAAATCAATAGATTGGGCGGTGTGAACGCCATTTCAAGCCCACCATAAACCAATGTGGGAGGGGGCTTGCTCCCGATTGAAGTGTGTCAGTATCAGATGTACTGACTGACCCACCGCTATCGGGAGCAAGCCCCCTCCCACACTTAGATTGCGTTAATGCCTGCTTGAATCAGCCGCGCTCTGGCTGGAAGCGCACCACAAACCCATTGAGGTTCTGCTGGCGGCCCAGCAAATCGCGCAGGCGATCAGCCTCCGCGCGCTCGATCAGCGGCCCGACAAACACACGATTCTTGCCATCGGCACTGCGGATATAGGCGTTATAACCCTGGGCACGCAGCTTTTTCTGCAAGGCGTCGGCACTTTCGCGATTGGCCAGGCTGGCGAGCTGGATCGACCAACTGATCGGCAGGCCATTGGGATCAATGCGGCTCTGGCCCACATCCGGTTTACCCGGCGCAGCAGGCTGCGGCGCCACAGGCTTGGGCGTTGGCGCCGGTGCAGGCGGTTTGGCAGCGACAGCCGGTGCCGGCGTCGGCTTGACCACCGGCACACTTGGCTGCACCGGCATCGAAGGAGCCGGTTGCGTGGCGACCTCCTCCTCGACAGGTACAGGTTCTTCCGGCAACGCCTGAGGCTCGGGCACCACCACCGGCTCGACCTGAACCTGGGGCACCACCGGCGCCTGGGGCGCAGCGGGCGCCTCAACCACCACCTGGCGCTGCTCATCCTGGCGGGAAAACAGCATCGGCAGGAAAATCACCGCCAACGCCACCAATACCAGGGCTCCAACCATTCGCTGCTTGTATGCGCTATCCAGTAATGCCATGTGCAGCTTCCTCCGTGGAGCGCCGGGCCAGCCATTCGAGCGCCTCGGCAACACAATAAAATGATCCGAACAACAGGATTTCGTCCTCTGCCGTAGCCACCGCACACTGCGCTTCAAGGGCGGCAGTGATGCTTGCATACGACGTCACGGGCGCGCCAAGGTTCTGCAAGGCGGTCTGCAGCTCAACCGCCGGCCGGCTGCGCGGCGTATCCAGCGGCGCAACAGCCCAAGACTGAACACTGCCAAGCAACGGCGCAACCACCCCATCCAGATCCTTGTCGGCCAACAGCCCGAACACCGCCAGGCGACGGCCGGCCGGTGGCGTGCGCGCCAGGCGCTGCGCCAAATAGTGAGCCGCATGGGGGTTGTGCCCCACATCCAGCAACAGGTTCAGGCGCTTGCCTTGCCAGTCGAGCACCCGACGATCCAGGCGCCCCACCACTTTCGTCGCCCGCAGGGTTGCGCCGATCTGCTCGGCATTCCACGGCAGATCCAGCAGCAAATAGGCTTGCAGCGCGAGCGCAGCGTTTTCCATCGGCAGGTTCAGCAGCGGCAAATCAAGCAGCTCGACCACCTTGCCACGGGCATCACGCCCGCGCCATTGCCAATGGGTCGCACCGATATCGAGATTGAATTCACGGCCGCGCAGGTAGAACGGGCAATCCAGCTCGCGCACCTTGTCCAGCAAAGGTTGCGGCGGATCCACGTCGCCACACAGCGCCGGCCTGCCCTGGCGGAAAATCCCGGCCTTTTCATAGGACACGGACTCGCGGGTATTGCCCAGGTAGTCGGCATGATCAACACCGATGCTGGTGACCAGCGCCAGGTCGGCATCCACCACGTTGACCGTATCCAGGCGCCCGCCGAGGCCGACTTCCAGTACGACCACATCCAGTTGCGCACGCTCAAACAGCCAGAACGCCGCCAGGGTGCCCATCTCGAAATAGGTCAGGGAAATATCGCCACGCCCGGCATCCAGGGCAGCGAAGGCTGCGCACAACTGCTCGTCCGTGGCTTCGACGCCATTGAGCTGTACCCGCTCGTTGTAGCGCAGCAGGTGCGGCGAGCTGTACACGCCGACCTTCAGGCCCTGGGCCTGCAACAGCGCCGCGACAAAGGCACAGGTGGAGCCCTTGCCATTGGTGCCGGTCACCGTGATCACACGCGGTGCCGGCTGGCCCAACCCGAGGCGGGCCGCTACCTGTTGCGAGCGCTCCAGGCCCATGTCGATGGCGGACGGATGCAACTGCTCAAGGTAGGCGAGCCATTCGCCCAGGGTACGTTGGGTCATAGGTTTGCAGGCACCGGCGGCACGACGATTGGCTCGACTTTAGGCGCGACGTACACAGGCGTCGGCAGGCCCATCATTTGCGCCAGCAGGTTACCCAGACGTGGACGCAGTTCGCCACGCGGGATGATCAGGTCGATAGCACCGTGCTCCAACAGGAACTCGCTGCGCTGGAAGCCTTCCGGCAGCTTCTCGCGCACGGTTTGCTCGATCACACGCGGGCCGGCAAAACCGATCAGCGCCTTGGGCTCGCCGACGATCACATCGCCGAGCATCGCCAGGCTGGCGGAAACGCCGCCGTAGACCGGGTCGGTCAGTACCGAGATGAACGGAATGCCTTCTTCGCGCAGACGCGCCAGTACCGCCGAGGTCTTGGCCATTTGCATCAGGGAGATCAGCGCTTCCTGCATACGCGCACCACCGGAGGCGGCGAAGCAGATCATCGGGCAACGGTTTTCCAGGGCGTAGTTGGCCGCACGCACAAAGCGCTCACCGACGATGGCGCCCATGGAACCGCCCATGAAGGAAAACTCGAAGGCCGAGACCACCACCGGCATGCCCAGCAGCTTGCCGCTGACCGAGATCAGCGCGTCCTTCTCGCCGGTCTGCTTCTGCGCACCGACCAGACGGTCCTTGTACTTCTTGCTGTCGCGGAACTTGAGACGGTCGACCGGCTCCAGGTCAGCGCCCAGTTCGTTGCGGCCATCGGCATCCAGGAAGATGTCGATGCGCGCGCGCGCGCCGATACGCATGTGGTGATTGCACTTGGGGCAAACATCCAGGGTCTTTTCCAGCTCCGGGCGGTACAGCACCGCGTCGCAGGACGGGCACTTGTGCCACAGACCTTCAGGAACCGAGCTTTTCTTCACCTCGGAACGCATGATCGAAGGGATCAGTTTGTCTACTAACCAGTTGCTCATGCTTTCTTTCTCCAGTACCGGTGGCTTGAACACAGCCCCGCGTATGCCCTTGAGCTAAATTCATATGTGGCGATGATGCCTGCGGGACGGGGTCAGACGTTGGACCTGCCATTTCCCGCCTGCATCCTCAGCCTTCCAGACAACCTGCCAGCGCAGGGTTGCCACTTCATTTCCGGGCCACCCACAGGCGGCGCCGGGCTGTTTTACACAGTGGTAGTTATGGACGGCGGCAGACTGCCAGCCGTCACATCCCGCCACTGCTGTTGCGCACGGCCTGCATGAATGCGCGAATCCTGTTGTGATCCTTGATGCCCTTGCCCTGCTCCACCCCACCGCTGACGTCCACGGCATACGGCCGCACCTGCTCGATGGCAGCGCCGACGTTCGCAGGGTTGAGCCCACCGGCCAGGATGATCGGCTTGCTCAACCCTTCGGGAATCAGCGACCAATCGAACGCCTCACCCGTACCACCCGGTACGCCTTCGACGTAGGTGTCGAGCAGGATCCCGCGAGCGCCGATATACGCGGCACACGCCGCGGCGATATCGTCGCCCGTCTTGACCCGCAACGCCTTGATGTACGGGCGCTGATAACTTTCACACTCATCAGGCGTTTCATCGCCGTGGAACTGCAGCATGTCCAGCGGCACCGCATCCAGGGTTTCATTGAGTTCGCAGCGACTGGCGTTGACGAACAAGCCCACGGTGGTCACGAAAGGCGGCAGCGCCGCAATGATGGCCCGCGCCTGCAGCACATTCACCGCGCGCGGACTTTTGGCATAAAACACCAGACCGATGGCATCGGCCCCTGCCTCGACTGCCGCCAGCGCGTCTTCTATGCGGGTAATCCCGCAAATCTTGCTGCGAACGGCTGACATGTCGTAGGAACCTCAGGGTTGGACCGAGAAAGTCCCGGATGTTAACAAAAGCTTTTCCGGGCGTCAGCCGCCAAGTTCACTGAAACCTGTGAGGAAGTGTGGCCCGATAAAGCGTTCCGGCAACTGGAACTCGTCGCGGTACTCCACATCCACCAAATACAGGCCAAATGGGTGCGCCGTGACGCCGCCCGTGCGACGAATGCGGCTTTCCAGCACTTCCCTGGCCCACTCAACCGGGCGCTCGCCGGTGCCGATGGTCATCAGCACGCCGGCAATGTTGCGCACCATGTGATGCAGGAACGCTCCGGCGCGAATATCCAGCACGATCATCTTGCCGTGGCGAGTGACCCGCAGGTGGTGAACTTCCTTGATCGGCGACTTGGCCTGGCACTGGCCGGCGCGGAAGGCGCTGAAGTCATGCACGCCCACCAGGTGCTGCGCGGCCTCGGCCATGCGCTCGGCATCCAGTGGGCGGTGGTTCCAGGTAATTTCTTCATTGAGATGCGCGGGCCGGATCTGATCGTTGTAGATCACGTAGCGGTAACGCCGGGCGATGGCCTTGAAGCGTGCATGAAAATGCGCCGGCATGACCTTGGCCCAGCTCACACTCACGTCGTGGGGCAAATTGATATTCGCCCCCATCACCCAGGCCTTCATCGACCGCTCGGCCTGGGTGTCGAAGTGCACCACCTGGCCACACGCGTGTACGCCAGCGTCGGTACGCCCGGCGCACATCAGCGACACCGGCGAGTCAGCGACTTTGGACAGGGCGTTTTCGAGGGTTTCCTGCACCGTCAGCACGCCGGAGGCCTGACGCTGCCAGCCGCGATAGCGCGAGCCTTTGTATTCCACGCCCAGGGCGATGCGGTAAAAGCCGGCGGCCGCCATTTCGGCGGCCGCGTTATCTATATTTGCCAAGAACTGAGAGCCTGATGAGTTGCGCAAAGGCGGGCATTATAAAGGCGTCGGATGCCTGACGGGCGTTTTGTTATGGATCGATGCCAAACAAATGTGGGAGGGAGCATGTCGAATCGTCGCACCGCCCCTCCCACACTGTTATAGCGCCTGGCTTTAGATTCGGCCGAGCATTTCCTTGGCTTCGCCACGCTGGTCTTCGTTGCCTTCGACCAAGACTTCATCAAGGATGTCTTTAGCGCCATCGGCATCACCCATGTCGATGTAAGCCTGGGCCAGGTCGAGCTTGGTAGCGACTTCATCCGTGCCTGAGAGGAAATCGAAATCCGGTTCATCATCACCGCCCAGCGCGGCATCCTCGGCCGTGAAGGTCGGCTCGATCGGCGGGTGCTCCAGGCTCTGGGACAATCGGTCCAACT
Organism: Pseudomonas sp. B329; assembly: GCF_023127835.1. NCBI lineage: Bacteria > Pseudomonadati > Pseudomonadota > Gammaproteobacteria > Pseudomonadales > Pseudomonadaceae > Pseudomonas > Pseudomonas sp. B329. The sequence goes on from NZ_SPKP01000053.1 coordinate 159,426, forward strand.
CGGCATTGACGTCGTCCAGTTCCGAGGCAAACGCATCGGGCTTGGCTGCCGGGGCCGTCGGCTCATCAGCCAGGGACAGGTCAAAGTCTTCCGGCAACTCGAATTCGTCCAGCGCGGCAGGTGTCAGGGTGGGCGGCTCGACAGGCGGCACGTCCTTCATCTGCTCCTCAAGTCCCGAGAGGAAGTCGTCATCGGATTTCGACGCTGGCGGATCCAGTTGCAGGTCCAGATCAAAGTCCGAGAGATCCTGCGCATCGGCCTTGGCCTCAGTCTGTTGTTGCAGCAGCGCTTCAAAGGTTTGCTGGTCCCGGGCGATCTCGGCCGGCGAGGCAGCTTCCAGCTCATCCAGGCTAAGGTCAAAATCGTTGTCGAAGGTGTCCGCCGGCTCAGGCGCGGCCGGCTTGTCATCGAGCAAATCCTTGACGTACTGCGCATCGAGAGCCGCAGCAGCCACGGCGGCGCTGACGCCCGCTGCCAGCACGGCCATGGCCGGGAAGCGGCTCTTGAGCTGCTCGACCTGGGCGTGGTTCTCACCGTTGGCGACCAATTGGCGCTCCTGGGTGACGAAGCCGTCCTTGTCGTTCTGCAGGCCGTAGACTTCCATCAGCTTCAAACGCAGGTCGCTGCGCTTGGGCTCATGCTTGATGGCTTGTTCAAGCACATCAGCCGCCTGGTTCAGGTGGCCGCGGTCGATATGGGACTGGGCCTGAGCCAATGCATCGCTGGAATTCTCCTGGGCAACAGCGACGGCCAGGGGTGCGAGCACGGAAGCGACAGTCGGCACGACAACCGGCTCAGCCACCGGGGCAGGCGCTGGCGCGGCGCCCAGCTTGACGCTCGGCGGCGGCACTTCAAGGCCTTCAAAACTGTCGGGCGGCAGGTCCTGGTCAATATTGGGTGTGAACTCAGGCTCTTCGGCCAGCGCCCGCGCCATGCGCAGATGCTTTTCCTCTTCGCGGCGGGCATTGCGATGGCGCGCCCACAGCAACAGAAGCAGCAGCACCACCAGGATGCCTGCCCCGCCAATGATGCCGAGGATAATAGGGTTGGTCAGCAAGTCATTGAACTTGCCTTCGGTGGTAGCAGGTGCCGCGACCGGCTTGGGCGGTTCAGCGGCGGGTGCAGGGGTTGCAACGGGCGCCGCAGGCTCTGCTGCGGGCTCACCTGCCAGCTGCGCAGGGATTGCAGCCGTAGCCGGCTCACCGTTTTGCGCCTGCAAGCGAGCCAACTGGTCATTCTTCAACTGAATCAGCTTTTGCAACTTGTCCAACTGGCTTTGCAAGTCGGCGGCGCGGCTCTTCAGTTCTTCGTTATCGCGGCGGGTGGTGTCCAGCTCTTCCTGGGTCATCGCCAGCTTGTCGCTCAATGCGCGGTTATCACCGGCCTTGCCCTTCGTACCTTGCTTGGCGGCTTCGGCCGAGACCAGGCTCAAGTTGTCCCTGGCCTGGGTGCTCGTCGGCGCATTGCCGGCCTGGGTACGCTTGGTCGCATCCAACTGCGCCTTGCCGGCCACTTGGCCCTTGGGGGTACGACGGCCCTGACGCCATGCGGCGTTCTGCGCGCTGACTTCGGCGATCGCTTGAGGCTGCGCCAGCGCCGTACTTTGCGTGACATCTGGCAGGCGCAGGACCTGGCCGGTTTTCAGGCGGTTGATATTGCCATCGATAAAAGCGTCAGGGTTGAGCGCCTGGATCGCCAGCATCGTCTGCTGGACCGAGGCGCCGTTACGATTCTTCGCGGCGATTTCCCACAAGGTGTCGCGGGACGTGGTGGTGTGCTGGGCGGGCGTGCCGGCGGCAGGTGCGGTACTGGCCGGCGCGCTGGCAGTCGGTGCCGGCTGGTCGAACTTGGCCGGGTCGAGCAGTACGCTGTAGTCACGCATCAAACGGCCATTGGGCCATTGCACCTGCAGCAGGAAGCGCACATAGGAATCGGGCAGCGGCTTGCTGGAGGTCACGCGCACCACGCTGCGACCTTCGGGGTTGATCACCGGGGTGAACGTCAGGTCATCGAGAAACGCCTGGCGGTCAACGCCCGCATCCACGAAGGCCTGGGCAGAAGCCAGGCTCGGAGTGATCTCGGCCGCCGTGAGGCCGCCCACATCACGCAATTCGATTTCCACCGACAGCGGCTGGTTCAACTTCGACTTGAGGGTCATCTCCCCAAGTTGCAGCGCCTGCGCCATACCGGAGGACAGCGCCGAGGCGGCCGCTATTGCTAACACCAGTTTGCGAACTTGAACCATAGCCTCATCCTTTGTTTGAACGCTCCCCGCCCTGCGAGAAGGTTGGTAACCGCTGCCATAAGGCATGGCGAGCCGATAGGTCACCGACGCGCTTGTGTTTCACTTGGGACCAAGCATAGCGCCTGGCTAGAATCAATCTACAAATTGCCGCCAAGTATCTTTTACACAAGGCCTTTTATCAACAACTGCGCCAGCTCCACAGCGTTCAGGGCCGAGCCCTTGCGTACGTTATCTGACGTCAACCACAGATTTAGTTCCGCGGGGTCGTCGACACCTGCACGTACGCGTCCTACGTAAACCACATCCTGGCCGACCGCATCGCCTACAGCCGTTGGGTAATCGCCCTCCTCAACCAGCTCGATACCCGGCGCAGCATCGAGTGCACGGTTGACTGCGGCCAGATCGACCGGCGCGGCCAATTGCAACGACACTGTCAGGCTATCGCCGAAAAACACGGGGGCTTGAACGCAGGTTGCGGAAATCTTTAGCAAAGGTGTTTCCAGCACGGCACGCAGCTCGTGTACGAGGCGTTTCTCCAAGGCTGTATGACCTTGGGCGTCTGGCGTACCGACTTGAGCCAGCAAGTTGAACGCCATTTGCCGATCGAAGAACTTCGGCTCCAGTGGACGCACGTTCAATAACTCAGCGGTCTGCCGCGCCAACTCGCTGACGGCCTCCCGGCCCTGGGCAGAGACCGCCAGGTTGGCGGTGACATTCACGCGCTGGATGTCCACCAAACCCCGCAACGGCGCGAGCACTACCGCCAGGTAGGTGGCAGACGGGCTTGGGCTGGCGAGCTGGAAAGGCTTTTTCAAACCGTTCAACACCTGGGCGTTGGCCTGCGGCACCACTGGCGGCGCCTGTTCGGCAGGCAATGCACCGGACAAGTCGATCACCGAACAGCCAGCGGCTGTGGCGCGCGGGGCGAAACTCAGGGTCACCGCCGGGCCTGCTGCGAAGAACGCCAACTGCGCCTTGCTGAAATCGAACTCGTCGACCTCTTTGACCCGCACGTTCTTGCCACGAAACGGCACCGAAGCCCCCGCCGAGTTGCTGCCCGCCAGCAAATACAGTGTGCCTACCGGGAAATCCAGTTCTTCGAGGATCTGCACCAGCGTTTCACCCACGGTGCCGGTGGCACCGATTACGGCGATTTCAAAGGTCTGGGTCATGGGGGCTGCCTCGGGCATTGCAGGGGGGAGCGGCACTTTACCGGGTGGCTGGGGGTGAGGCAATTAGCCTGGGCCTTGTGGTGTGGCTGATGGCGCTATCGCAAGCAAGCCCCCTCCCACACTTGCCCTCCATTTCAAGGTTGGAACTGGGTTGAATGTGGGAGGGGGCTTGCTCCCGATAGCGCCCGACAGAACAATAAAAAACCCCGCGCCTGTCACCAGAGCGCGGGGTTCTTCAATGCAAGAAAGCGATCAACGCTCCAGCAAAATCCGCAACATGCGACGCAGCGGTTCAGCCGCGCCCCACAGCAGCTGGTCGCCGACGGTGAACGCACCGAGGAACTGGCTACCCATGTTCAGCTTGCGCAGACGGCCCACCGGTACATTCAGGGTGCCGGTGACCTTGGTCGGGCTCAGCTCCTGCATGCTGATATCGCGGTTGTTCGGCACCAGCTTGACCCAAGGGTTGTGCTGGCTGATCAAGCCTTCGATATCGGCGATCGGCACGTCTTTGTTCAGCTTGATGGTCAACGCCTGGCTATGGCAACGCATGGCGCCAATGCGCACGCAGATGCCGTCCACCGGAATCGGGTTCTTGAAGCGACCGAGGATCTTGTTGGTCTCGGCCTGAGCCTTCCACTCCTCGCGGCTCTGACCGTTGGGCAGTTCCTTGTCGATCCACGGGATCAAGCTACCGGCCAATGGCACGCCGAAGTTCTCGGTCGGGTAGGCGTCGCTGCGCATGGCTTCGGCCACACGACGGTCGATGTCGAGAATCGCGCTGGCCGGGTCGGCCAGTTGATCGGCGACAGCGGCATGGGTCGCGCCCATCTGCTTGATCAGCTCGCGCATGTTCTGCGCACCGGCACCGGAAGCAGCCTGATAGGTCATGGCACTCATCCACTCGACCAGGCCGGCTTCGAACAGGCCACCCAGCCCCATCAGCATCAGGCTGACGGTGCAGTTGCCGCCCACGTAGTTCTTGGTGCCGGCATCCAGTTGCTGGTCGATGACCTTACGGTTGACCGGATCAAGGATGATCACCGCGTCATCCTGCATACGCAGGCTGGAAGCGGCGTCGATCCAGTAACCCTGCCAGCCGGCTTCGCGCAGCTTGGGGAAGACTTCGCTGGTGTAGTCGCCACCCTGGCACGTCAGGATCACGTCGAGGGTCTTCAACTCTTCAATGCTGTAGGCGTCCTTGAGCGGGGCAATATCCTTGCCCACGGACGGCCCTTGGCCACCTACGTTCGAAGTGGTGAAAAACACCGGCTCAATAAGATCGAAATCCTGCTCTTCCAGCATCCGCTGCATGAGCACGGAACCGACCATACCGCGCCAACCGATCAGACCTACACGTTTCATCGCAACTACACCTTGTTAAAAAGTGGGCCGCCTTGCAGCAACAACTGCAAGCGGGCCCGAGAGATTACAGATTCCGCAGCGCGGCGACTACTGCGTCGCCCATTTCTTGCGTTCCGACCCTGGTGCAGCCCTGGGACCAGATGTCCCCGGTGCGCAAGCCCTGGTCCAGTACCAGGCTGACGGCTTTCTCGATCGCGTCGGCCGCTTCACTCAGGTTGAAGGTGTAACGCAGCATCATCGACACCGACAAAATGGTCGCCAGCGGGTTGGCAATGCCCTGGCCTGCGATGTCCGGCGCCGAACCGTGACACGGCTCGTACATGCCCTTGTTGTTGGTGTCCAGGGACGCCGACGGCAACATGCCGATGGAACCTGTGAGCATGGACGCCTGGTCGGACAGGATGTCGCCGAACAGGTTGTCGGTGACGATCACGTCGAACTGCTTGGGCGCACGCACCAGTTGCATCGCGGCGTTGTCGACGTACATGTGGCTCAGTTCGACGTCCGGGTAATCCTTGGCCACTTCCTCAACGATTTCGCGCCACAGTTGGCTGGAGGCCAGCACGTTGGCTTTATCCACCGAGCACACCTTTTTGCCACGCACACGGGCCATATCGAAACCGACCCGGGCAATACGGCGGATTTCGCTCTCGCTGTACGGCAGGGTGTCGTAGGCCTGGCGCTCGCCATTTTCCAACTCGCGCACGCCCCGTGGCGAGCCGAAGTAGATACCGCCGGTCAGCTCACGCACGATCAGGATATCCAGGCCCGCCACCACTTCCGGCTTGAGGCTTGAGGCATCGGCGAGTTGCGGGGAGAGGATCGCCGGGCGCAGATTGCCGAACAGGCCCAGTTGCGCGCGGATTTTCAACAGGCCGCGCTCCGGGCGGATGTCACGCTCGATCTTGTCCCACTTCGGGCCGCCCACGGCGCCGAGCAACACGGCGTCGGCCGCCCGGGCACGGTCCAGGGTTTCGTCAGCCAGGGGCACGCCGTGTTTGTCGATAGCGGCGCCGCCGATCACGTCGTGGCTCAGCTCGAAGCCCAGGCTGTACTTGGCGTTTGCAAGCTCCAGCACCTTGACCGCTTCGGCCATGATTTCCGGACCAATACCGTCGCCAGGGAGAATCAGAATCTGCTTGCTCATGGGTTCCTCATTTCATCAAGCGACCCGCCCGTGGGCAGGTCGGGAAAAATCAATCAACGCTGGGCAAAGACCACCAGCACGTCGGTGCTGAAGGTGCCGTCGGCCTGAATTTCGTAATAATCGCGCACTTCCTGGCCCATCGCCCTTTGCAGCTCAAGGATTGCCGCACGCAGCACCTCTGGCGTGCGCATGCGCTCGACCCACGAGGTGTACTCCAGGCGCAGGCGCTGGCGCAGACTGTTACGCACATGCAGACCGGACTCGCTGAGTTGCTGCATCCACTCGGCGGCGGCGTAATCTCGCACGTGGCTGGTGTCGCGCAGCACTTCGACGGTTTGCAGGTAAGTGTCCAGCAATGGGCTACCCGGTGACAAGACATCCACAAACGCCGCCACCCCGCCCGGCTTGAGCACGCGGCGCACTTCCCGCAGGGCCAGGCCCAGGTCACTCCAGTGGTGGGCCGAATAACGGCTGAACACGAAGTCGAACTCGCCATCGGCGAACGGCAGACGCTCGGCGGCGCCGTGGACGGTGCGGATATTGTGCAGGCCGCGATCTTTCGCGGCGGCGGTGACCACGTCGAGCATCTGCCGGGACAGGTCATAGGCCACCACTTCTTTAACCAGAGGCGCCACCTGGAAACTCACATGACCGGCACCGCAACCCAGGTCCAGCAGCCGTGCAGCGCCCTGCCCGGCCAGCTCGGCCTGCAGCAGCGCAAACTCGGTGCCCTGGGCGTGCACGGCACTGCTCAGGTAGGCCGCAGCCTGTTCGCCGAATTGTTTTTGCACGACTTGGGTGTGGGCGGTGGTAGTCATGGGCTTTCCTCAATGGACCTTGTGGTGTTTGTTCTGGCCCTATCGGGAGCAAGCCCCCTCCCACATGTTGATATGCGAACGCATTCAAATGTGGGAGGGGGCTTGCTCCCGATGGCGGCGGTCCTGCCTACCGCAAATCAGGCATCGCGAAACAACCAAGGCTGGCTCGCCCGATGTTTGGCTTCAAACGCCGCAATCGCATCGCCGTCCTGCAAGGTCAGGCCGATATCGTCCAGGCCGTTGATCAGGCAGTGCTTGCGAAACGCATCCACTTCAAAGTGATAGACCTTGCCGTCCGGACGGGTGACGGTCTGCGCGGCCAGGTCCACGGTCAACTGATAGCCCACATTCGCTTCCACTTGCTGGAACAGCTCATCCACTTCGGCATCGCTCAAGATGATCGGCAACAGGCCGTTCTTGAAGCTGTTGTTGAAGAAGATGTCGGCATAGCTGGGCGCGATGATGCTGCGAAAGCCGTACTCTTCCAGGGCCCACGGCGCGTGTTCACGGCTGGAGCCGCAACCGAAGTTTTCCCGGGCCAGCAACACACTGGCACCCTGATAGCGCTCGGCATTGAGCACAAAGTCTTTGTTCAGCGGGCGCTTGGAGTTGTCCTGGTAGGCGTAGCCCACATCCAGATAGCGCCACTCATCGAACAGGTTGGGGCCAAAACCGGTGCGCTTGATCGACTTCAAGAACTGCTTGGGGATGATCTGGTCAGTGTCCACGTTGGCACGGTCCAACGGCGCTACAAGACCTGTGTGCTGGGTAAAAGCTCTCATCGGGTATTCCTCAGATCAATTCGCGAACGTCGATGAAACGACCGTTGACGGCAGCGGCGGCGGCCATGGCCGGGCTGACCAGGTGGGTGCGGCCACCGGCGCCCTGACGCCCTTCAAAGTTACGGTTGGAGGTGGACGCGCAATGCTCGCCCGACTCCAAACGGTCCGGGTTCATCGCCAGGCACATCGAACAGCCTGGTTCACGCCATTCAAAACCGGCTTCGAGGAAGATCTTGTCCAGGCCTTCAGCTTCGGCTTGCGCCTTCACCAGGCCGGAACCCGGTACCACAATAGCTTGCTTGATGGTCGAGGCAACCTTGCGGCCCTTGGCGATCACCGCCGCGGCGCGCAGGTCTTCGATCCGCGAGTTGGTGCAGGAGCCAATGAACACGCGATCCAACTGGATGTCGGTGATCGCCTGGTTGGCTTTCAAGCCCATGTACTTCAAGGCACGCTCGATGGAGCCGCGCTTGACCAGGTCGGCCTCTTTGGCCGGGTCCGGCACGTTCTGGTCAACGGCCAGGACCATTTCGGGCGAAGTGCCCCAGCTGACTTGCGGCTTGATCTGCGCAGCGTCGAGTTCGACCACGGTGTCGAACACCGCATCGGCGTCGGACACCAGGTCTTTCCAGGCTTCGACGGCGGCGTCCCAATCGGCGCCTTGCGGGGCAAACGGGCGACCTTTGACGTACTCCACGGTTTTCTCATCCGCCGCCACCATGCCCACACGGGCACCGGCCTCGATGGACATGTTGCAGATGGTCATGCGCCCTTCGATGGACAAGTCGCGAATGGCGCTGCCGGCGAATTCGATGGCGTGGCCGTTACCGCCGGCGGTGCCGATCTTGCCGATCACGGCGAGCACGATGTCCTTGGCGGTCACGCCAAACGGCAATTGGCCTTCGACGCGTACCAGCATGTTCTTCATTTTCTTGGCGACCAGGCACTGGGTGGCGAACACATGTTCCACCTCGGAGGTGCCGATGCCATGGGCCAGGGCGCCGAACGCACCGTGGGTAGAGGTGTGGGAGTCGCCGCAGACCACGGTCATGCCCGGCAAGGTCGCACCCTGCTCCGGCCCGATCACATGGACGATGCCCTGGCGCACGTCATTCATCTTGAATTCGGTGATGCCGTATTCGTCGCAATAGTCGTCGAGGGTTTGCACCTGCAAACGCGAAACCTGGTCGGCAATGGCCTCGATACCGCCCTTGCGCTCAGGAGTGGTCGGCACGTTGTGGTCCGGCGTGGCGATGATGGAGTCGACGCGCCAAGGCTTGCGCCCGGCCAGTCGCAGGCCTTCGAACGCTTGGGGCGAGGTCACTTCATGGATGATGTGACGGTCGATATAGATCAGCGACGATCCATCATCGCGACGTTTCACTTCATGGGAATCCCAAAGCTTGTCGTAAAGCGTTTTGCCGGCCATCAGTCGGTCCTCATCAGCGGTGTTTCTATACGCCGGGCTTTTCAATAACCCTTTGGCTTGTGAGGCTGATGGTATGGCGCTACATTAAATAACTCAAATTCATATTTTTTATACTTTGGATTACCAACTGGAATAGCACCATGGATCTGGCCAACCTCAATGCTTTTATCGCCATCGCCGAGACCGGCAGCTTCTCGGGGGCCGGCGAACGCCTGCACCTGACGCAGCCCGCCATCAGCAAACGCATCGCGGGCCTGGAGCAGCAATTGAAAGTGCGCTTGTTTGATCGCTTGGGCCGTGAAGTCGGCTTGACCGAAGCCGGCAGGGCCTTGCTGCCGCGCGCTTATCAAATCCTCAACGTGCTGGACGACACCCGCCGCGCCCTGACCAACCTTACAGGGGAAGTCAGCGGGCGCCTCACTCTGGCCACCAGTCACCATATAGGCCTGCACCGCCTGCCACCGATCCTGCGCACCTTCACACGGCAATACCCAAACGTGGCACTGGATATTCAGTTCTTGGATTCAGAAGTGGCCTACGAAGAAATACTCCATGGTCGCGCCGAAGTGGCGGTAATCACCCTGGCGCCCGAGCCCCACCATCTGGTGCGCGCCTCGCCGGTATGGGATGACCCGCTGGACTTTGTGGTAGCGCCGGAACACAGCCTGATCAGCAACGGCTCCATCAGCCTGGCCGATATCGCCAGGCACCCGGCGGTGTTTCCCGGCGGCAACACCTTTACGCACCATATTGTCAGCCGCCTGTTCGAAGCCCAGGGGCTTGCGCCAAATATTGCGATGAGCACCAACTACCTGGAAACCATCAAGATGATGGTGTCCATAGGCCTGGCCTGGAGCGTGTTGCCGCGCACCATGCTCGATGATCAAGTGGCAAGTATCGCTTTGCCGGGCATACAACTCAGTCGCCAGCTAGGCTATATCGTGCATACAGAAAGGACGCTATCGAACGCTGCGCGGGCTTTCATGAGCCTGCTGGATGCACAGGTCGATCTGCCAGGGTTACCGGCATGACACTGTGCGGCCTCGGGTTTCAAAGAAAACCGCGCTGTCTTCTCACCGAGCCAAGGCCCATTGACAATGCGCAACCCCGGCGACCCCGTACCCCCCCTGCCCCGCATCTACGCCCTGGACCCCCAAGCGGCGGAGCAAAGCTGGGACAGTGCCCCGCAATTGCTGGCAGCCCTGAATGCCGCCCGGCTGGGCGCCTGGTGCTGGGAAATCGACACGGGAAGAATCAGTTGGTCACGGGGTACTCAAGCGTTATTCGGCTTTGACCCGCATCAACCCTTGCCCAAGGACCTCGACTACCTTGACTTGCTGGCCCCGCAAGACAGCGCACGGGTGGTGCGTGGTTTTCACGCGGTCCTGGCAGGAGAGCCGTTCGAACGGGCCATGCACCATCGCATCCAGTGGCCCGATGGCAGCCTGCACTGGCTGGAAATCAGCGGCAGCCTCGCGCCGGAAAAAGCCGGACGGCGCCGCATGATCGGAGTGATCCGCGAGATCACCCATCAGCGCGACCGCGAACACGCCCTCAGCCACTCCGAAAAGCGCTTCGCCACATTGTTCCATTTATGCCCGAACATGGTGCTACTGACCCGCCAGGCCGATGGCTTGATCAGCGAAGCCAACCAGTATTTCGAAATGCTGTTCGGCTGGCCGGTGGCCGATGCCATCGGCCGTACCACCCTGGAACTGGGCCTGTGGCGCCATCCGGAGCAGCGTGCACTGCTGGTCAAGGCCACCCAGCGCAAAGGCGAACCCATCACCATGGAGGTGCAGTTCTGCGCCAGCAACGGCCAGATCCACGACGGCACCCTCAGCGCCCAGAAGGTGGAACTGGACGGTGAGGCTTACCTGATCAGCACGTTCCTGGACACCACCGAACGCAAAAATGCCGAGCAAGCGCTCAAAGACAGCCAGGAGCGCCTCGACCTGGCCCTGGATTCCGCGCAACTGGGCACCTGGGATTGGCACATCCCCAGCGGTATGCTCTACGGCTCGGCCCGCGCCGCCCAACTGCACGGGCTCGAACCGGCGCCCTTTCATGAATCCTTCGATGCGTTTTTCGAAGGGATGTCCGACCAGGATCGCGAGGGTATGCGCAATGCCTACCGCAGCTTGCGTGAAGGCCCGGACGGCAACTACCAATTGACCTACCGCGTGCAGTTGGAGGACGGCAGCCCACGCTATCTGGAAAGCCGTGCGCGCCTGTACCGCGATGAAGCAGGCAAACCCCTACGCATGGCGGGCACCTTGCTGGATATCACCGACCAGGTCGAACGCGAGCAACGCCTCACCGCCTCCGAGGAAAAATTTGCCAGCCTGTTCCAGGCCAGCCCCGACCCTATCTGCGTGACCTGCCTGGAAAGCGGCGCCTTTATCGAGATCAACCCGGCGTTTACCCAGACCTTCGGCTGGACAGCCGCCGAAGTACTGGACAAAAGCGCCGAACAAATCGGCCTGTGGGACGACTCCAGCAAGCGCCTGCAACGCATCGAGCAGGTGATTCGCGAGCAGGCCCTGAGCAATGTGGCCATCGTGGTGCATCACAAGGACGGCCAAAGCCTGACCTGCGTCATCTCCAGCCGCTTGATCAAGGTCAGCGACCAGCCCTGCATCGTCACCACTCTTCGGGACATCACCCAGCAGCAACGCTCGGAAGCCGCCCTCAAGGCCAGTGAAGAGAAGTTCGCCAAGGCGTTTCACTCCAGCCCCGACGCGATTTCAATCACCGAACGCGACACCGGCCGTTATGTGGAGGTCAATGACGGTTTTTGCCGCCTGACCGGTTACCGCACCGAAGAAGCCATCGGCCTGACCCTGTACCAGATCGGCATCTGGGCCGATGAAAACCAGCGCGCGGCATTATTGGCCGAGTTGCAGATCAAGGGCCGCATCCATCATCTGGAAATGCTCTGGCACAACAAACGAGGCGAGGTGCTGGCGGTGGAGGTCTCGGTCGAGCCGATCACCCTGAACGAAACCCCCTGCCTGCTGCTGACCGCACGAGACGTCAGCCTGCTGAAAAACGCCCAGGCGCAGATCCGCCACCTGGCCTATCACGACCCGCTCACCAACCTGCCCAATCGCGCACTGCTGATGGACCGCCTGAGCCAGCAGATCGCCCTGCTCAAGCGCCACAACCTGCGCGGCGCCCTGCTGTTCCTCGACCTCGACCACTTCAAGCACATCAACGATTCCCTCGGCCACCCGGTGGGCGATACCGTGTTGAAAATCGTCACCGCACGCCTGGAAGCCAGCGTGCGCATGGAGGACACCGTGGCACGCCTGGGCGGCGATGAGTTTGTGGTGCTGCTCAGCGGTCTTGAGGGTAAGCGCCAGGAGGTCAGCGACCAGGTGCAAAGCGTGGCCGATACATTGCGTGAGTTGCTGTCGGAGCCGATGTTCCTTGACGGCCATCGTTTGCAGGTCACGCCCAGCATCGGCGTGGCGCTGATTCCCGACCACGGCACCACGCCAGCCGATTTGCTCAAGCGTGCCGACATCGCCCTGTATCGCGCCAAGGATTCAGGGCGCAATACCACGCAGATGTTTCACAACAGCATGCAAAAAACCGCCAGTGAGCGCCTGCGCATGGAGACCGACCTGCGCCTGGCCCTGTCACGCGGCGAGTTCAGCGTGCATTACCAGCCCCAGGTGGATGCGCGTGGCAACCGGATTGTGGGGGCCGAGGCCCTGGTGCGCTGGCAACATCCGCAACTGGGCGCGCAGTCGCCGACGGAATTTATCAAGGTATTGGAAGACAGCGGCCTGATCCTGGAAGTCGGCACCTGGATTCTCGATGAAGCCTGCGGCGCCTTTGCCCAGTTGATTGCCGACGGTCTGGTAGACCCGCTCAATTTCAGCCTGTGCGTGAATATCAGCCCGCGGCAGTTTCGCCAGAACGACTTTGTGGAACGGGTAGAACACAGCCTCAAGCAGCATCAACTGCCCTCCAGCCTGCTGAAACTGGAGATCACCGAAGGCATCGTGATCCAGAACCTGGACGATACCGTGGCGAAGATGCGTCGCCTGAAAAAGCTCGGCGTGAGCTTCGCAATGGATGACTTCGGCACCGGCTACTCATCCCTGACCTACCTCAAGCGCCTGCCCGTGGATGCATTGAAAATCGATCAGTCATTCGTACGCGATGCCACCCACGACCCTAATGACGCGGAGATCATCCGCGCCATCGTAGCCATGGCGCGCAGCTTGAACCTGGACGTGATCGCCGAGGGCGTGGAAACCCCGGAGCAACTGGCGTTCCTGCAAAAGCTGGGCTGCCATTTATTCCAGGGTTATCTGCACAGCCGTCCGTTGCCGATAGAAGGCTTCAGGCGGTTGCTGGAACAGGGTCGAGCGGGACCGGATGCTGCATGCCCAGCAGACGGCTGACGCATTGCAGGTCGGTCTCGCGGCGCAGCGCGGTGAACAGCTCCACCGCCTGCGGGTAGTTGCGCGTCAGCATCGCCAGCCATTGCTTCAAGCGGCCGGGTGCCTGTTTTTCAGTCAGTTGCGCCACCGACTGGCGCCAGAACTCCTGAAGCATCGGCTGCATCTGCGCCCAGGTCATCTCGACCACTTCCTCACCGGCCTTGGCCGCTACAATCTGCCTTGCCAGGTCAGGACGCGCCACCAGGCCACGGCCGAGCATGATGTCTTCGGCGCCACTGATTTCACGGCAACGCTTCCAATCTTCGACGCTCCAGATATCACCATTGGCAAATACCGGCACCTTGACCACGTCCTGCACCCGCGGGATCCACTCCCAGTGGGCCGGCGGCTTGTAGCCATCGGCTTTGGTGCGCGCGTGGACGACGATATGCGCAGCACCGCCCTCGGCCAACGCGGTGGCGCATACCAGCGCGCCATCCGGACTGTCGAAGCCCAGGCGCATCTTGGCGGTCACGGGAATGTGGGCGGGCACGGCACGGCGCACGTGCTCGACGATCTGGTTGAGCAGCTCCGGCTCCTTGAGCAGCACCGCGCCACCCCGGGACTTGTTGACGGTCTTGGCCGGGCAACCAAAGTTCAGGTCAATCACCTCAGACCCCAGCTCGCAGGCCAGGGCAGCGTTTTCGGCCAGGCACACCGGGTCGGAGCCGAGCAGTTGCACACGCAGCGGCACACCCGCAGCGGTATGGGCACCGTGCAGCAGTTCCGGCGCGAGCTTATGGAAATACGCAGGGGTGAGCAGGCGGTCGTTGACGCGAATAAATTCGGTCACACACCAATCGATACCGCCCACGTGGGTCAACACGTCCCGCAGGATGTTGTCGACCAACCCCTCCATGGGCGCCAAAGCAATTTGCATGGAAAACACTCAACAAAAATCGTGGCGCAGTTTACTGGGTTTCCGGCGGCGACCGTTAACCCCCCGTCAGGGCGGGACCGTAACCGTCAATAAACTCGGCAGGCATGCGCTTGGGTTTGCCGCTGGACAACTCGATGCACACAAAGGTGGTTTGCGCGCGCAGCAGCGTCGCGCCGTCGCGAGGGCGTACCAGCTGGAATCGACGGGTCATTTTCAGGCGCTGGTCCCAGTCGACGATCCAGGTGGCCAGTTGCAGCTCATCGCCTTCATAACCTGCCGCCAGATAATCGATCTCATGGCGTACGACCGCCATGGCACGGTCCAGGCGACGGTATTCGGTGAGGTCCAGACCCAGGCGCTGGGAGTGGCGCCAGGCGCAACGCTCCAGCCAGGACACGTACACCGCGTTGTTGGCGTGCCCCAGGCCGTCGATGTCTTCAGGCGCAACCTGCAGATCGATGATAAACGGCGTTGCCAAATCCCAGCCCATGCCTTGCTCCAGTCGATTGATGTCGGCGGGGCAGTGTATCAGGCGGTTTGCCGCTGCTGTAGACGGCGGCAGTCGAGGCGCGCCTCTTCAGCGCACCGCCGACTTGGCCGCTCGGATTACGCGGTCCGACAACTCACCCGGCCCCAGTGCGCGAGCCAATGTCAGGCCACCCACCATCAAGGCCATGTCCGCCAGCGCCTTGTCGATGTCTTCAGGGCTGTCGGCCAGCTGCGCAGTCATCAGCTCCACGTGCTCGCTCAAGACCTCGCGAAATGCGTCGGGCAAGCGACCCATCTCGCCAACTGTGGCCGGCAAGGGGCAGGCCTGGGAGGTTGAATCACGATGCTTGCGTGACAGATAGAAGGCCGCCACCAGCGCCCGACGCTCTTCGCCGGTGAGCTGCGTGTCCAGATCGTCGATAGAGGCCCGGCGCTGCGCCAGCAACTGGCTGAACGCCTCCAGCATCAACGCGTCCTTGCTTTCAAAGTGCGCGTAGAAACCACCGACGGTCAGCCCTGCCGCCCCCATGACCTCCCCCACACTCGGCTCAGCCGGGCCGCGCTGGATCAATGCCGCGCTGGCAGCCTGCAAAATACGTTCGCGGGTTTGCGCTTTTTTATCGCTCATCAAGGCCTCCGACTTTCATGGGTTGGATATTATTACCATAATAATATTGCGCAAGCGAAAGGTACGACCGCCGGTCAGAACAAAAAAATGGAATCAATCAAGAAAATGGCCGAACGCCAGACAAACAAAAGGGCCATTCAATAATTGAATGACCCTTAAAAATCCCGCAAAGCGGGTAATCGTGGCGTCCCCTAGGGGACTCGAACCCCTGTTACCGCCGTGAAAGGGCGGTGTCCTAGGCCACTAGACGAAGGGGACAAAACCTTCTGTACATCTGATCAGAGCTGAGACCTGATCAATTCAAGGACGGTGTGGCCGGAACCTTGAACCTGTAAATTGGTGGAGCTAAACGGGATCGAACCGTTGACCTCTTGCATGCCATGCA
>NZ_SPKP01000053.1:175232-207818 GCF_023127835.1 Pseudomonas sp. B329
TCATCGGTGAGGACGGGGCGAATCTTAATGGCGGTTTGGAAACGTGTCAAATTTATTTTCAACAATTTTCAAAATTTTTTGCCGGGATAACAATCACTTACCGACGAAACCCCGGAAAACCGGGGTTTCGTCACTGCAACGGCCTGCTTAAGCGATGGCGCCCAGCAGCTTTTCCCATTCCTTGTTTTCTTTCTTCGACACACCACCAAGCAAATCAAGGGCTTGGCGCAGGCGGAAACGGGTCAGGTCCGGGCCGAGGATTTCCATCGCATCGAGCACCGACACCGAACTCGCTTGCCCGGTGATCGCGGCAAACATCAGCGGCATGGCATCGCGCAGTTTCAGCTCAAGGGATTCCACCACCGCCTGGATCGTGGCCGTGATCGCATCTTTTTCCCACTGACGTAGGCTTTCGAGCTTCCACAGGATCAACTGCATCAGTTGGCGAACCTGGTCGCCGGAGAGCTTTTTGGATTCAAACAGCTTGGCATCCGGGTTCACGCCGCCGGCAAAGAAGAAACTGGCCAAGGGCGCGACCTGGCTGAATGTCTCTACCCTGCCCTGCACCAACGGCGCAATCTTCATCATGTACTCGGGGTTCAACGCCCATTGCTGCACGCGGCTGGCAAACTCTTCCACGGGCAAGTCACGCAGCCACTGGCCGTTGAGCCACGACAGCTTCTCGATATCGAAGATCGGCCCGCCGAGGGAGACACGGGAGAGATCGAAGTTGTCGACCATTTCCTGCAACGAGAATTTCTCCCGCTCGTCCGGCATCGACCAGCCCATGCGGCCCAGGTAGTTGAGCATCGCCTCAGGCATAAAGCCCATGCGCTCGTAGAACGTTACCGACGTTGGGTTCTTGCGCTTGGACAGCTTGCTCTTGTCCGGGTTACGCAGCAGCGGCATGTAGCACAGCTGCGGTTGCTCCCAGCCGAAGTATTCGTACAGCAGGATCAGTTTCGGCGCCGATGGCAGCCACTCTTCACCGCGCAGCACATGGGTGATGCCCATCAGATGGTCGTCGACCACATTGGCCAGGAAGTACGTCGGCAAGCCGTCGGTCTTCATCAACACTTGCATGTCCATGCGGTCCCACGGGATTTCGACGTCACCGCGCAGCATGTCCGGCACCACGCACACGCCTTCGCTCGGCACTTTCATGCGGATAACGTGGGGTTCGCCAGCCGCCAGGCGTGCGGCCACTTCCTCCTTGGACAACAACAGCGCGCGACCATCGTAGCGCGGGGTCTCGCCACGGGCCTGTTGCTCGGCACGCATCTGGTCCAGCTCTTCGGCGGTGCAGAAGCACGGAAAGGCGTGGCCCATGTCGACCAGTTGCTGGGTGTATTGCTTGTAGATGTCGCTGCGCTCGCTCTGGCGATACGGACCATGCGGGCCGCCGACGTCCGGACCTTCAGCCCAGGTAATGCCCAGCCAGCGCAAGGCATCGAAAATCTGCTGTTCCGACTCACGGGTGGAGCGCAGTTGATCGGTATCTTCGATCCGCAGGATGAATTCACCACCATGCTGCTTGGCAAAGCAGTAGTTGAACAAGGCGATGTAAGCAGTACCGACGTGGGGATCCCCAGTAGGCGATGGCGCAATGCGCGTGCGGACGGTGGTCATGGCAGGTCTCGAATGGGCGATAAAACTGAAAATTGAAACAAGGGGCGAATGGTAACAGCCTGGGTGATTTCTGGAAAACCGCGGCACGGCTATCGGGAGCAAGCCCCCTCCCACATTTGACTGTATTCACAAATCAACATGTGGGAGGGGGCTTGCTCCCGATGAGGCCAGTAAAGCCAGTGCAAATCAGACAGTCAGCAACCGCTCGCGCAACTTGCCAATCTCATCCCGCGTCTGCGCCGCCGCCTCAAACTCCAGGTCCCGAGCCAGCTGGTACATCTTCTCTTCCAACTGCCGAATCCGCTTGGTGATCTCACTCGGCGAGCGCAGTTCGTTCTCGTACTTGGCACTTTCCTCGGCAGCCTTGGCCATGCCCTTGCGCTTCTTGCTGCGCGAGCCGGGCACGGTGGCGCCTTCCATGATGTCGGCAACGTCCTTGAACACGCCCTTGGGGGTGATGCCGTGTTCCAGGTTGAACGCGATCTGTTTGTCGCGACGACGCTGGGTCTCGCCAATCGCCCGCTCCATGGAGCCGGTGATGCGGTCCGCATACAGGATCGCCCGGCCATTGAGGTTACGCGCCGCCCGGCCGATGGTCTGGATCAACGAGCGCTCGGAGCGCAGGAAGCCCTCCTTGTCCGCATCCAGAATCGCCACCAGCGACACTTCGGGCATGTCCAGACCCTCACGCAGCAGGTTGATCCCCACCAGCACATCGAAGGTCCCCAGGCGCAGGTCGCGGATGATCTCTACCCGCTCCACGGTGTCGATGTCCGAGTGCAGGTAACGTACGCGCACGCCGTGGTCGGCCAGGTAGTCGGTCAAGTCTTCGGACATGCGCTTGGTCAATGTGGTAACCAGCACCCGCTCTTCCAGGGCCACACGCTTGTTGATCTCCGACAGCAGATCGTCGACCTGGGTCAACGCCGGGCGGATTTCAATCTCCGGGTCCACCAGGCCAGTAGGTCGCACCAACTGCTCGATCACGCGACCAGCGTGCTCGGCTTCATAGTTGCCGGGCGTCGCCGACACAAAGATGGTCTGCGGGCTGATGGCCTCCCACTCGTCAAAGCGCATTGGCCGGTTGTCCAGCGCCGACGGCAGGCGGAAGCCGTACTCCACCAGGGTTTCCTTACGCGAGCGGTCGCCCTTATACATGGCCCCCACCTGCGGCACGCTGACGTGGGATTCGTCGATCACCAGCAAGGCGTCCGGCGGCAGGTAATCATAGAGGGTCGGCGGCGGCGCCCCGGATTCGCGACCCGACAGGTAGCGCGAGTAGTTTTCGATGCCGTTGCAGTAGCCCAGCTCCAGGATCATTTCCAGGTCAAAACGGGTGCGCTGCTCAAGGCGCTGGGCTTCCACCAGCTTGTTGTTGGAACGCAGGTACTCCAGGCGCTCGGCCAACTCGACCTTGATACCCTCTATGGCGCCCATCAGGGTTTCACGCGGGGTCACGTAGTGGCTTTTCGGGTAGAAGGTAAAGCGTGGCAGCTTGCGGATCACCTCGCCGGTCAACGGGTCGAAGGCCGACAGGCTTTCGACTTCGTCATCGAACAGCTCGATGCGGATCGCTTCCAGGTCGGATTCGGCCGGGTAGATGTCAATCACATCGCCGCGCACCCGGAAGGTGGCGCGGGCGAAGTCCATGTCGTTACGGGTGTACTGCAGGCTCGCCAGGCGGCGCAGCAGTTCGCGCTGGTCGAGTTTGTCGCCTCGGTCAACGTGCAGCACCATCTTCAAGTAGGTTTCGGGGCTGCCCAGACCGTAGATGCACGACACCGTGGTGACGATGATCGCGTCCTTGCGCTCCAGCAACGCCTTGGTCGCCGACAGCCGCATCTGTTCGATATGGTCGTTGATCGATGCATCCTTCTCGATAAAGGTATCGGAGGACGGCACGTAGGCTTCTGGCTGGTAGTAGTCGTAGTAGGAAACGAAGTACTCAACCGCGTTGTTGGGGAAGAACGCCTTGAACTCGCCGTAAAGCTGCGCGGCCAGGGTCTTGTTCGGCGCCAGCACCAGGGTCGGGCGGTTGGTCTGGGCGATCACGTTGGCGATGCTGAAGGTCTTGCCGGAACCGGTCACCCCAAGCAGCGTCTGGTGCGCCAGGCCGGCCTCGATGCCTTCGACCATCTGGCGAATGGCTTCCGGTTGATCGCCGGCGGGTTCAAAACGGGTAACGAGCTGGAAATCCGACATAACGTACCTCGTGAAGTCACCCCAGACTCGACACCGCCAGGGACGAAATAGCTCAGCAACCCGCGAATAATCATCGCAGGTTGCAGGAAAAAACCATGATAGCTGTAGAAGTGGTGGCGAATGTGACGGGTTTCAAGGCTGACGTCCTACATGTCCTTTCCCTTCAAGGTTGCAATAAGACTAACGGTCAGCAAATAAACCGAAAAACTTGGCCGAAAAGCCATTTCGGCTGTCGCCCTGCGCGGTGATGGCCTCTATACTAGCTCCCCGTTTGTGCACCGCTCTAGTGCATTCGGCTGGAGCGCGACACGTCCCTCCCTTCCCCCATAGAGCTGCCGCAAAAATGAGCCTGTTCTCCGCTGTCGAAATGGCACCACGCGATCCTATCCTGGGCCTCAACGAAGCATTCAACGCCGATACACGAACCACCAAGGTCAACCTTGGCGTGGGCGTTTACTGCAACGAGGAGGGGAAGATTCCACTCTTGCGTGCCGTTGCCGAAGCGGAAGCCATTCGTGTGGCGCAACACGCCGCCCGTGGCTACTTGCCGATCGACGGCATCGCGGCCTACGACCAGGCCGTGCAGAAGCTGCTGTTTGGTGCGCAGTCGCCCCTGCTGAGTGCCGGCCGTGTGATTACCGCCCAGGCCGTCGGCGGCACTGGCGCGCTGAAAATCGGCGCAGACTTCCTCAAGCAACTGCTGCCCAATGCCGTTGTCGCCATCAGCGACCCAAGCTGGGAAAACCACCAGGCGCTGTTCGAAAAAGCCGGTTTCCCGGTGCAGACCTACCGTTACTACGACGCGGCCACCCATGACGTGAACCGTGCCGGCCTGCTCGAAGACCTCAACGCCCTGCCACCACAGTCCATCGTGGTGCTGCACGCCTGCTGCCACAACCCGACCGGCGTCGACCTGAGCCCGGCCGACTGGCAAGACGTGCTGGAGGTGGTCAAGGCCAAGAACCTGGTGCCGTTCCTCGACATGGCCTACCAGGGCTTTGGCGATGGCATCGACGAAGACGCCGCCGCAGTGCGCCTGTTCGCTGAGTCGGGCCTGACCTTCTTTGTGTCCAGCTCGTTCTCCAAGTCGTTCTCGCTGTATGGCGAGCGCGTAGGCGCGCTGTCGATCGTCAGCGAGTCCAAGGAAGAAAGCGCGCGCATCCTGTCCCAGGTCAAGCGCGTGATCCGCACCAACTACTCCAACCCGCCCACCCACGGCGCGGCCATCGTTGCCGCAGTGTTGAACAACCCTGAGCTGCGCGCTCAGTGGGAAGCCGAGTTGGCCGAAATGCGCCTGCGCATCCGCGGTATGCGCGAGCAGATGGTGGCCGAGCTGGCCAAGGCTGCGCCAGGTCATGACTTCAGCTTCGTCGGTCGCCAGCGTGGGATGTTCTCCTACTCCGGCCTGACCGTTGAGCAAGTCACACGCCTGCGTACCGAGTTTGGCATCTATGCACTGGACACCGGGCGTATCTGTGTGGCGGCGCTGAACCAGTCGAACATTGGTGCGGTGACCAAGGCGATTGTCGAGGTGCTGTAAGCCGGCAAGCGTTAGACGAAGGGGGAAGCCATTGGCTTCCCCCTTTTTATTGGCGAACACACTAGACTGAACGTCGACTGCCTCCTTGCTGCGAGAACCCTATGAGAAACGATGACCTGGACCTGCGCGCCGACCGCGACGAATTGCACGACTATGCCCCACGCGCACCGCAAGCCAAGCGCCAGAAGAGCCTGGTGCTGCAAGTGGCGCTGGGAGTATTCCTCGGTGGGTTGGCGTTATGGCTGGTACAACTGGGCGCGACGGCAATCATGGCCAAGCTGGCCATGGGCACCCTGCAATTTGGCGGCTGATGCAAGACACCTGTGGGAGCTGGCTTGCCTGCGATAGCGGCGGTTCAGTTAAAGATTCATTGACTGACACACCGCTATCGCAGGCAAGCCAGCTCCCACATTTGATCTAGGATGCTGGCAGATTGCGTTCTTCCAGCAGTTTTACGAAACTGTTCAAACTCTGCGAAACCGTGCCCCGCCGCCAGATCAGCCAGGTATTGAGCAGTCGAAAGCTGTCCGTCAACGGCCACACACTCACCGCCGCGCACCCCGGCATACTCTCCAGCATACTGCGCGGCATCAGCGCCAGCCCGGCCCCGGCGCTGACACAGGCCAACATGCCATGGTAGGACTCGATCTCGAAGATCTTGCCCGGCACCGCGCCATCCTGTGAGAACCAGCGCTCGAAGTGGTGCCGGTACGAACAGTTGGAGCGAAACGTATAGATGTTTTCGCCATTCACATCCTGCCCCCGGCTGATCGACGCGTGATGCAGCGGCGCGATCACCACCATCTCCTCCTCAAACACCGCCACACCCTCCAGCGTGGAGTGCAGCACCGGACCATCGACAAAGGCCGCCGTCAGCCGGCCCGACAGCACGCCTTCGATCATGGTGCCCGAGGGGCCCGTACTCAGGTCCAACTCCACCTTGGTGTATTGCTGGTTATACGCCGCTAGTAACGCCGGGATACGCACCGCCGCCGTGCTCTCCAGCGAGCCCAGGGCAAAGGCGCCTTGGGGCTCCTCCCCCGCCACCGTGGCGCGGGCTTCCTGCACCAGATCGAGAATGCGCCGCGTATAGCCGAGGAAATTCCACCCCGCAGGGGACAAACGCAATCGACTCTTCTCACGGATGAATAACTCCACGCCCAAATCCTGCTCCAGTTGCTTGATGCGCGTGGTGAGGTTCGACGGCACCCGATGAATCAACTGTGCGGCGGCGCTGATGCTGCCTTGTTCGGCAACCGCCTTGAAGATTTCCAGCTGCACCAGATCCAAGTCATTCTCCATTCATGAACGTATTGCTTAATATTATTCAGTTTCAAGAAAAGATACAGCCCCGTACCCTGGCCGTCATTCACTCTTTCAGCCGGACGGTGCCATGAACGCTATTTCCCACCAGACCCACGCCTTGTCGATCAACCCCGCCAACGGTGAAACCGTTGCCAGCTACCCCTATGAAAGCGCAGCACAACTGGATGCCGCCCTCACCCGCGCGACCGGTGCCTTCCGTACCTGGCGCCACACCCCGGTGAACCAGCGTGCCGACTATCTGCTGGCCCTGGCTGTCGCCCTGCGTGAGCAAGCTGAAGACATGGCACAGATGATCACCCTGGAAATGGGCAAGCCTATCGCCCAGGCCCGCGCCGAGATTGAAAAATGCGCCCAGCTCAGCGAGTGGTACGCCGCCCACGGCCCGGCCATGCTCGCCCCGGAACCTACCTTGGTGGACAACGGCAGCGCCCGGATCGAATACCGCCCACTGGGCCCGATTCTCGCGGTGATGCCGTGGAACTTCCCGGTGTGGCAAGTGCTGCGCGGCGCCGTGCCGACCCTGCTCGCCGGCAACACCTATGTACTCAAACATGCGCCCAACGTAATGGGCAGCGCCTACCTGATCCAGCAAGCGCTGCGCAAAGCCGGTTTTGCCGAAGGTGTGTTTGAAGTGATCAACGTGACCCAGGACGGCGTGTCCACCGCCATCGCCGACCCGCGCATCGCCGCCGTGACGCTCACCGGCAGCGTTCGCGCCGGTATTGCCATCGGCTCACAGGCCGGGGCCGCGTTGAAAAAAAGCGTGCTGGAACTGGGTGGCTCCGACCCGTTTATCGTGCTCAACGACGCCGACCTCGACGCCGCCGTACAAGCCGCCGTCATCGGCCGCTTCCAGAACAGCGGCCAGGTCTGCGCAGCCGCCAAGCGCTTGATCATCGAAGCAGGCGTGGTTGAAGCCTTCACCGCCAAATTCCTGGAAGCCAGCCGCGCCCTGGTGATGGGCGAACCCACCTCGACCGCCACCTATATCGGCCCCATGGCGCGTTTTGATCTGCGTGACGAACTGCACGGCCAGGTCCAGGCGACCCTGGAAGAAGGCGCCAGGCTGCTGCTGGGCGGCCATAAAGTCGCGGGCGCGGGCAATTACTATGAGCCGACCGTACTAGCCGACGTCACCGACCAAATGACGTCGTTCAAACAGGAACTGTTCGGCCCCGTGGCGTCGATCATCACCGCCCGCGACGCCGACCACGCCGTGGCCCTGGCCAACGACAGCGAGTTCGGCCTGACCGCCAGCATCTTCACGGCCGACTCGGCAAAGGCGCGAGCGGTCGCCGACCAGCTGGAAACCGGCGGGGTCTTCGTCAACGCGTTCAGCGTGTCAGACCCGCGGGTGGCGTTTGGCGGCGTAAAGAAAAGCGGGTTCGGTCGCGAGCTGTCGCACTTCGGTGTACGCGAGTTCTGCAATGCGCAGACGGTGTGGCTGGATCGTAAGTAGCCTGCCAGCCTTGGCGCTTCAACAATTAATATGTCGTCGCACGCACTGCACCAAACCATCCAGGGCCTGGGATTTTACCGGCGCGAGCACACAGACCGTGTGCTCGCGCGCGCCTTCCGTCACTGTCAGGGTGTAATGCACCTGGCCGGGGTTGCCTGGTTCAGGGCGAGTGCTTTGCGGCAACCGAAAGAAACCCGAGTCTTCGATCAGTTGCCGTAACTCTTGCTGGTCCTGCTCGGGCAGCGCGTCCAGTTCGACGCTGCGCGGTTTGGCCAACCCTGGAAAAAACGCCGCCCCGCCGCTTTCCTTGATTGAAATTCGCATGGCTGTTCCTCGCCGCACAGGCGGCTTCGTCAAACGTTAATGCCCACCGCTTTCCAGCCTGCCTTGACCGCCTTCTGCTCATCCTTGTTTACGCCATAAAGCTGACCG
Source organism: Pseudomonas sp. B329 (assembly GCF_023127835.1). Taxonomy (NCBI): domain Bacteria; kingdom Pseudomonadati; phylum Pseudomonadota; class Gammaproteobacteria; order Pseudomonadales; family Pseudomonadaceae; genus Pseudomonas; species Pseudomonas sp. B329. The sequence goes on from NZ_SPKP01000053.1 coordinate 183,821, forward strand.
GCAATATCATGGGTGATACGCGCAAAACGCAAAAAGCCGGAATTGGGCCGCAGCCGCGAATCGCGCAGTGCGTCATACCAGATCCGCCCTGCACGCTCCCAGGCGAACCCGCCAATCTTGGTCGCCACCTGATAGAACGCGTGGTTGGGAATGCCGGAATTGATATGCACGCCACCATTGTCCTCGTAGGTTTGCACAAAATCATCCATATGCCCCGGCTGCGGGTCTTTGCCCAGCAGCTTGTCATCAAAGGCGCTGCCCGGGGCTTTCATCGAACGCAGAGCGGTGCCTTTGATCTTTTTGGTAAACAGCCCCTTGCCGATCAACCAGTCGGCGTCCTCGGCCGTTTGCTTCAGCGCGTACTGCTTGATCAACGAACCGAATACATCCGACAGCGACTCGTTCAGCGCGCCGGACTGGTTGAAGTACATCAGCTTGGCCTCATCCTCGGTCACGCCATGAGCCAACTCATGGCCAATGACGTCGAGTGCCACGGTGAAGCGATTGAACAACTGCTGGTCGCCATCGCCGAACACCATCTGGGTCGAATTCCAGAACGCGTTGTTGTAGTCCTGGCCGAAGTGCACCGTGGCGTCCAGCGCCATGCCCGCATCGTCGATGGAGTTGCGGTCGAATACCTGGTCAAAAAAATCGAAGGTCGCGCCCAGTCCATCATAGGCTTCGTCCACCGCGGCATCGCCACTGGCGGGCTGCCCTTCACCGCGAATCAGCTTGCCGGGCAGGCTATCGGTGTTTCCGGCGCTGTAGATCGAGCGTTGCTTCTCGGCGCCCATGGCCAGTGCCATGCGGGCCGGGCCCTTGGCGGGTACCGCGACCATACGCAACGACCGGAACGTGCTGTCCTTGGCGCGCGTGCGTAATGCGACCTCCCGCTGGGCTTTATCCCCGTGGCGGGCGATCTGGTCGAGCATGTACGGCGGGATCAGGCAGAAAATCGGGTTGCGCAGTTGGCGAACACACATGAGCTGGCTCCTTTTTGGCGTGTGATGAACGTCCGGGTAACGGTTTTCAGGATAGCCCTGTGTTCGCCCCCTGGGCCAAATTGTCATGAGTTTGTGTTTCAGTGGTGTTTATCCGAGGCCCATAAGGAACATGCCCATGCCCGCCCGCACAGCCAAAATCGACCTTTCCCACCGCCCAAGGCTCGCCGACCTGCGTCCATTGGTCGCGGCCAGCCCCACCCTGCTGGAAGCCAGAGCCGCGACGCCGCGTGTCACAGCGGCCAAGGACTTCAAAAACCGCGCGGGCTATGCCGACGATTTCCTCAGCGATTTCGTGGTGCCATGGCCCACGGTTGGCGAGCCACTGGCGGGCGACGTGCAACCCAAGCGCCTGGACTACACGCATTTCTCCATCACCATGTCGCGCTCCCGACGATTGGCGCTCTACGTGGGGGTCAATATCGACGGCGCCAAGCATGTGGACATCACGCGCAGCAACGACACCTGGGCCTACGATGGCCGCCTGCCCCTGGACGCCCAAGTAGGTGAAGACCTCTATGCCGGCAATGGCCTGGACCGCGGCCACTTGGTACGGCGCCAGGACCCCAACTGGGGCGACGAGGCGAACACCGCCAACTTCGACACCTTTCACTTCACCAACTGCTCCCCTCAAATGAGCGGCTTCAACCAGAAAACCTGGCTGGAGCTCGAAGACTACATCCTCGACAACACCCAGCGCTGGAAAGCCCGGGCCACGGTGTTTACCGGGCCAGTGTTCGCCGATGACGACCGGCTTTACCGTGGCGTGAAAATCCCCAAGGCGTTCTGGAAAGTGGTGGCTTACCTCAGCGACGATGGCAAGCCCTCGGCCAGTGCCTACACGATTGACCAAAGCCGCGAACTGGGCCAACTCGACCTGGTATTCGGCCCGCTTCGAACCTACCAGCGCAGTGTGATTGCGATCGAACAACTGACCGGCATCCGCTTCGCCAACCTGGCCGACTACGACGGGTTCAGCAACGAAGAGCGCGCCACAGGCACCCGGATCGAAGCGCTGATCCGCGGGCCGCAAGATATTCGACTCTGATTCGCGCCTACAGGGCGCGATCGCTTACCATACCGCCGCCGGTTCCCGTATGGGACTAACAGGGAATTCGAAACGCCGCACGCGACGTGAACCGAAACTGCCCCCGCAACTGTAGATGCCGAGCCTGCTCCCCACTGCCACTGGACCGCGTCCGGGAAGGCGGGAACAAGGCGACGACGCATCAGTCAGGAGACCTGCCGGCCCAGCTAATTCACTAACCGGCGGGGTGTCCGGGAAGGACATCCTGGCCCTGCCCATCAGCAGCGTCCATGGGCGTATTTCCGAGCCGTACCTCCCCTGCTGCATCTACGGTTCACAAGGAGATCGCCTCATGCTGCCACGCGTTACCGCCCTGATCGCAGGCTTGGGTATGTGTGCCCTGGCGCAAGCCGCGCCCACTCAGTACCCGTTGACCGTGCAAAACTGCGGCAGCACCCTGACCTTCCAGCACGCCCCCGCCCGCAGCGTGACCATCGGCCAAGCCGCCACCGAGATGCTCTACGCCCTGGGCGTGGGCGACAAGGTGGTCGGCACTTCGCTGTGGTTCAACAACGTGGCGGCGCAGTACAAGGCCCAGGACGACCGCATCGAGCGCCTGGCCAACAACGAGCCAAGCTTCGAAGCCGTACTCGCCAAGCGCCCGCAACTGGTGGCCGCCGAGCTGGAATGGGTGGTAGGGCCCCAAGGCGTGGTCGGCACCCGTGAGCAGTTTCATGAACTGAAGATCCCCACCTACCTGTTGCCGTCCGACTGCGAAGGCAAGGACAACCTGGTGGGCGCCGATGGCACCCGGTTGGAGCCCTTTCGCATCGAGACGATCTACCAGAGCCTCCAGCAACTGGCGCAGATTTTCGACGTACAGGATCGCGGCCAGCAACTGACCGACGAACTCAAGGCGCGCCTGGCCAAATCCGTCGCTACGGCGCAGGGCAAAGGCTTGAAGCAGGCCAGCGCACTGGTGTGGTTCTCCAGCGCCGAAATGGCCAGCGACCCTTACGTAGCCGGCCATAAGGGCGTGCCGCAATTCATGCTGCAAACCCTAGGCCTGCGTAACGTCGTGCAGTCCGATGAAGAGTGGCCCGCCGTCGGCTGGGAAACCATCGCCAAGGCCAACCCCACCTTCCTGGTGATCGCACGCATGGACCGCCGCCGCTACCCGGCCGACGACCATGAAAAGAAACTCGCCTTCCTGCGCAGCGACCCCGTGACCCGCAACATGGACGCGGTGAAGAACAACCGCATCATCATCCTCGACGCCCTGGCGTTGCAGGCGAGCCTGCGCACCTTCGAAGGCCTTGAACAACTGGCCGCCGCCATCGACGGCTATAACCTGGGCCAATGATGCGCACCCTACTCGCCCTGGCGTTGCTGCTGCTCGCCCTCCTCGCTGGCGTCACCATCGGTGAAACCGCCATCGAACCGCAGGTGGTGCTGCAGGTGCTCGCCAATAAACTCTGGGCCGCCGGCTACGTACTGGACCCCATCGACGAAGGCGTGGTGTGGAACTACCGCCTCACCCGTGCTTTGGTGGCCGCAGCTTGCGGCGCAGGGTTGGCAACGTGCGGCGTGATCCTGCAATCGCTGCTGCGTAACCCGCTGGCCGACCCGTACCTGCTGGGCATCAGCGCCGGCGCGTCAACCGGCGCGGTGCTCGTCGCCTTGATCGGCGTGGGCGGTGGCTTGGTGTCGTTGTCGGCGGGCGCGTTTGTGGGGGCGATGGCGGCGTTCGCGCTGGTGACCCTGCTCGCACGGGCCAGCGGATCGTCCAGCGGTACCGGGCAGATCATCCTCGCGGGCATCGCCGGCTCGCAGTTGTTCAATGCCCTGACCGCGTTCCTGATCACCAAGTCCGCCAGCTCCGAACAAGCCCGCGGCATTATGTTCTGGCTGCTGGGCAACCTCAGCGGCGTGCGCTGGCCGTCGGTGTGGTTGGCGGTGCCGGTGGCGGTCGTGGGGCTCGCGGTGTGCCTGTGGCACCGTCGCGCACTGGATGCGTTTACCTTCGGCAGCGACTCGGCGGCCTCCCTCGGCATCCCGGTGCGCCGCGTGCAATTTGTGCTGGTGGCCTGCGCTGCGCTGGTGACGGCGGTGATGGTGTCCATCGTCGGCTCCATCGGGTTTGTCGGTTTGGTGATTCCCCACGCGGTGCGCCTGTTGCTTGGCACCGGGCATTCGCGCTTGCTGCCAGCCAGCGCCTTGGGTGGCGCGCTGTTTTTGATCGCTGCGGACGTGCTGTCGCGCACCTTGATCAAGGGCCAGGTGATTCCGGTGGGTGTGGTGACCGCATTGGTGGGCGCGCCGGTGTTTGCGCTGATCCTGATTGGCCGGAGGAATGCGCGATGAGCGTGCTCAGTTGCAGCGGCCTGGGCTTCAAAGTGCGTGAGGCGCAGTTGCTGCGTGACATTGACCTGGACGTGCAGTTGGGTGAAACCCTCGGCATCGTCGGGCCCAATGGTTCAGGCAAATCCACCCTGCTCAAATTGCTGGCTGGATTACGTGTGCCGGCCAGCGGCGATGTTCGCCTGGGTGGCAAGTCGCTGGGTGAGTTGCCGCGCCGCACCATCGCGCAACAATTGGCGGTCGTGGAGCAACAGGCCGACACCGACGACGCCATTCGCGTGTTCGATGCCGTGGCCCTGGGCCGCACGCCGTGGCTGTCGGCGCTGAGTCCGTGGTCGCGCGAAGACGATGCCATCGTGCACCAGGCCCTGCACGACGTAGACGCCACCCACCTGAGCCAACGCGCCTGGCGCAGCCTCTCCGGTGGCGAGCGTCAGCGCGTACACATCGCCCGCGCCCTGGCGCAACGGCCGCAGATTTTGTTGCTGGACGAGCCGACCAATCACCTGGATATCCAGCATCAACTGGCGATCCTCAAAGGCGTGCAAGGCTTGCCGGTGACGACCTTGATTGCGCTGCATGACCTGAATCAGGCGTTGACCTGTGATCGCCTGGCCGTACTGGATCGCGGGCACCTGGTGGCGCTGGGCGCGCCGCTGCAAGTGCTGACGCCGCAGCGTTTGCAAGAGACCTTCGGGGTGCAGGGGCATTACCTGACAGACCCGTTCGACGGTGCGCAAATCCTGCGTCTGCGCTCCAACTGAACCTGTAGGTTGGAGCAGCTTGTTCTGGTGACAGCCTGACAGCCAACTGTGATCAAAATGTGGGAGGGGGCTTGCTCCCGATGTCGGTGGGTCAGTCATAGATGTGTTTGCTGACACTCCCTCATCGGGAGCAAGCCCCCTCCCACATTGGTTCTACAGAGGCAGGTGCATATGGGTTGTTTGCCAGATCGGGTCGGCCTCGACATCCACCACTTCGAACCCCTGCCGCCACCAGAAATCAATCGCGCCGGGCAGAAACGGATGGGTGTGCAAGTACATCACCTCCACGCCATTCGCCCGCGCCAGCGCCTCCAGCGAGCGGTACAACTGGCCCGCCAGGCCCAAGCGTCGCACTGCCGGGAGCACATACAGGCGCACCACTTCCACCGTCTTGCGACCCTGATAGTTCAACTGCGGGAAGCGGCCGTCGTAGGGCCGATAAGCCACCGAGGCAACTATCCGGCCTTCGGCACGAGCAATCAAAAACCGCCCGCCGCCCTCAAGATAGATGGTTTCAAACTGCGCCAGATCCTGGGGTACTCCGGTGGCACTGAGCGACGGAAACAGTTCATCACGCGCCTGCAAAGCGAAGCTCAGCACCTGGGGAATGTCAGCGGCCTGCACCGCCTCGATACTAACGCTCATCGCCAAGGATCCGACCCGCTATCCACTGGCGAGCGTAAGCCAACACGCGATCGGCCATCGCCACCTGAAAATGAATAAACCCATGGGCCGCTTCCGGCAGTAGATGGGCCTCAACCGCCGCCCATCGCTCGGCGATAAGCAGGGTGTCATCCTTGAGCGGGTCCAATTCGCCCACGAACATCAGCGCTGGCGGCAGCCCCTCAAAGTCCCCATACAAAGGGGACAACGGCGGCTGCCGGCGCGTCTGGTCGCTGATCCCCGGCGTCAGCAGGCGCAGCGCCTGGACCATGCCCGGACCGTCCAGCAACAAGGTGCCCGGACCGGCCGTGCGCACACTGGGCGTGCCGGTCAAATCGTAGACGCCGTAATACAACACCGCGCCGCTTACCCGCTGGAGTAACTCGGGCCATTGCTTGAGCGCCAACAAGGTGGCCGCCGCCAAGTGCCCGCCGGCCGACTCGCCAACGAAAAACACCGGCAAACCGGCAAACTCCGGGCAGTCCGCCAAAAGCCAGCGCGCAGCCGTCAGGCAGTCGTCCAGCAACCCTTCGATCGGCGTATCCACCGCCAGCCGATAATCCACCGACACCACCGCCACATCGCAAGCGTTGACCATGCCGAGGTTAAGGTCGTCATTCATTTGCGCATTGCCGATCACCCAGCCACCGCCGTGGATATCCAGCACCACGCCTTTGAGCTTGCCACTGGGGCGCAAGATGCGCACGGGCACCGTGCCCAGCCTTTTCAGCTCAACCACGGGCGCCTTCTTGAACGTCTGGCTGGCGCGTAGCAGTGCCTGGATCATGCGCGGCGTCACGCGGTTGCGGATTTTAAAGCGCGGCATCCACGCCAGTTTCTGATTGAAGCGGCGCATCTGGGCCAGTTCGGGCTCACTGGCGGGCCAATGCTGGTAAGCCATCAGCGATTATTACGCAGGATCGAGAAGTTCAACGCCGCGGCCACGCACAGCCACGCCAGATACGGGAACAGGATCAGCCCGGTAATCAAATCCAGGCGCACGGCCAGCACCACCATCGCTGCCACGGTGAGCCACAAGAGCACGATAATCACCATCCCGGCGAACAACCGATGGGCCCCGAAGAACACCGGCGTCCACAGCGTGTTCAATGCAATCTGCGCCGCCCACAAGGCCAACACCATTTCGCTGCCGGGGATCAGGGTCAAGCGGTAACCGGCCCAGGCCAACAGCAGGTAGATGATCGTCCATGCCACCGGGAACAGCCAATTGGGCGGGGTAAAGCTGGGCTTGACCAGGGATTCGTACCAGGCACCGGGTTTGAAGATCACACCGGTACTGGCGGCGGCGGCGCAGGCGAGCAGGAAGATGAAAAAGGTCATGGTCGGTCCTTGAGGTCCTGTGGATGGAAAAACAATGCACTGCTTTGAGTGACTCAAGCAACCGCGGATAAATTCAATGGGAGCAGCAAAATACCCGCTCTTCTGCGCGTCATGAAAATTGGTTATGGTCGGCAACATCCAGCATCGTTGCCCGAGACGCCCCCTTGCCTCAGCTTGCCGATCACCGCAGCAGCCCCTGGTCAGTGTTCCTGATCTTCCTGCGCCTGGGCCTCACTTCCTTCGGCGGGCCGATTGCGCACCTGGGCTATTTTCGCCAAGAGTTCGTCAGCCGCCGCCGCTGGCTCAGCGAGCGCAGCTATGCCGAACTGGTCGCCCTGTGCCAATTCCTGCCCGGCCCGGCCAGCAGCCAGGTGGGTATCGCGTTGGGCCTGTCCCGCGCGGGTTACCGGGGCGCGGCGGCAGCCTGGGCCGGGTTCACCTTGCCGTCGGCCATCGCCCTGATCCTGTTTGCCCTGGGGCTGGCCCACTACGGCGGCGCCCTCCCCCATGGCGCGCTGCACGGCCTCAAGGTCGTCGCCGTAGCGGTGGTGGCCCAGGCCGTATGGGGCATGGCACGCAACCTGTGCCGAGGCGTTTTACGGGTGGCGTTGATGTTGATCGCCGCCTGCGTGGTGCTGCTGCAACCCTCCGCCTGGGCTCAAGTCGGGGTCATGGTGGTCGCAGGCGTGGCCGGCCTGTTGCTGTTCAAGCCCGAGAGCAGTGCCGAGCCCGACGCGCTGCCCATCGCCATCAGCCGCCGTGCCGGAGCCCTGTGGTTGATGCTGTTTTTGCTGCTGCTTATAGGCTTGCCACTCCTCTCCGCATGGGCGCTCAACCCCACGCTGGCGCTGGTGGACGCCTTCTACCGCACCGGCGCGCTGGTATTCGGCGGCGGCCACGTAGTGTTGCCGCTACTGCAAGCCGAAGTGGTGCCCAGCCACTGGGTCAGCAACGATGTATTCCTCGCCGGTTACGGCGCCACCCAGGCTATGCCCGGCCCGCTGTTCACCTTCGCCGCCTTCCTCGGCGCCTCCATGACCCACGCCCCGAGCGGTTGGCTTGGCGGGGTGATCGCGCTGCTGGCGATCTTCGCCCCCTCGTTTCTACTGATCTTCGGCGCCTTGCCCTTCTGGGCCAACCTGCGCAAAAGCCCGCGCACCCAGGCGGCGCTGGCCGGGGTGAACGCGGCGGTGGTTGGCCTGTTGTTGGCGGCGCTGTACCAACCGGTGTGGACCAGCGCGATTTTCAATGTGTATGACGTGGCGTTGGCGCTACTCGCACTGGTCGCGTTGATGGTGTGGAAGCTGCCGCCATGGCTGGTAGTAATAGGTTGCGGCGTACTCGGGGGGTTACTGGATTTGTGAGCGGGGGCTCAGCCCGGCTCGACAATCTTGAGCCACGGCCAACGCGCCTGATAACTCCTGGCCTTGTGCAAAAACAGCTCGGGCTCTGCGTGCAAAGGGTTGATCCGCAACACCCCCTGCTCCACATCCTCCAAGCCATAAGGCGCATACACCTCGCCGGAGGCAATCTCCAGCGCAATGCACGTGCCCGCCACCAGGTACCGATCAACGCCCTGCCTGGCCGAATGCAACTGTGGATAGGGCCGGCCAAACCGCTGCCCATACCAAAGGTGCACCCGCGCCTGATTCCTGACCTCCACATTCACCCCCAGGTCTTGGAATAGCACCTGCGCCGCACGAATTACCGCGTCTTCCGCCTCGTAGGACAGGTCCTCGTCAAAGTAAAAAACGTCATAGTCCTTCACGCCCTGAGCCGCCGGCAGATTCGCCTGATGGTTCCACACCGCCTGGAACAAACAGCCCGCCGTGAGCATGCACTGCTGCACACCCAGATCCGGCAGGCGCGCGGTGATTTGCGCATTGATAGGGTTGGCCATGGCCAATTCGAGCAAGGTGTCGACAGTCAATGTCATGTTCAGTCCTCCATTGTCAGCGCCAACCATAACACCGGAATATGGCACTTCTGTAGGAGCGAGCTTGCTCGCGAAAAACCCAAACGATAACGCAGCGCCTGAAGGCAAAATCCGATTTCCCTGCCGCACCTTGCTCCATTGCCTACGCGTGCGTCAGAATCCGCCGGCTTGTGCGCTGGGGTGGCCGTCTCTAAGGTGGCTCGGTCGCTGAATTGTTCAGTGATTCGGGTTTAGTAGCCTGAAGGTTAATCCAGACAACGTGCACAAGCTTCATCGATCAGACATTGCGTCTGTGTTTGATGGTGGCTGTGCGCAGGGCACCTTCGGGTGCGCCGGCTTCGTTTGGATTCCCCGGTCTACTAACCTGCGCACAGCCGCCACCCTTATGTTTAGTAGCTAAAGGATGATGGCCCTAAACAGGAATTCAAACATGCTCAAATCAGATTCAAGTGCCCTCTTCAACGTTGCCCCCAACGCCAGCAACGAAACCCTCATCACCAACAGCTACGAAACCTTCACCAGCGTCAGCACCCTGCTGCTCGAACTGTCCGAAGACCTCAACGGCAAACACCGCGACATCGCCCTCGCCATCCACCAACTGAGCGAACTGGGCGTACTGCTTACCGCCAGACTCCTCGACCGCGAAGTGCCGTGCCCCGGCTGATGATCAGTTCTTCAATTCATTAGGCCGATGACTCGCCGCGTCGTTGTAAGCCACGTACAGCGACTCGGCGATTTGTTTTCTGATGGCATTGGGGGATTCAGCCTCGGCACAAAGCTCTTTACGATGACGAGGGCGACAACTGCTTTCGGCCATTAACTGCCTCTCCCAACCGGACGCTTTCGGCCAGAAGCGGACGTCCAGCCCACGACTTTCTTCAGGGAGAAGCTGCCAACAGGAAGGCAATCTTGAAAAGGATATAAACTCGCCTGGCGGTGTCCCAGACGTCAACATACGGAAATAGATTCGTGCAGATTCATATTATCTACACCCGAACAGTCATGTTGCTCTCCAAGCATCCTTACCAATCATGGAGAGAAATTCAAAATCAGTACCCTGACTACATGACTTCGCTCGGCCCTTGGGAAGAAGCTACGGTCATCGAATACCTTGCAGATGAATACCCAGAACTTTCCCCGCATCCGCAAGAGCAAGTCAATGCGTTCATAGCGGATACTCAAGTGGCAAGAGTGCTTACTTTTGCCGCGTAAATCGTCTTAGCGAGCATTCTCAAAAGCTCGCACTCGACGTCCGCTTTGGGTCGGAAGCCGCCGTTAGCGATGGTCTGTCGTCGACCGTCGCTATACATGGTCAAACCTCAGTCTGTTCCGCCATTTCCAGGGCGTCATCGACCTCAATCCTCAGATATCTCTCAGTCGGAGTGGGGTTTTCTGCCCGACCAGTTTTCCTTTGTTCCAGGGCTGACATCTGCAGGTAGCGATGATATTCATGACAAGTCCTCCACGTGTGGAAGGACAAGGATGGCTAATCGGAGCAACGGTCGCTAACCGGCCATAAGCGTACGCTCAAGACTGGTCAGCTTTCGGCCAGATGCGGTCATTCTGTGTCTAGGAAAACCGGGGCGATTCAGATTTTACTGACCGTGATGCTATTGTGCTATGTTCCTTCTATATCTTGACCTCAAAAGGATTTTCCGTGTCGCGTATATCCTTCCAGAACGAGCAGCCGTCCGAATTTGACGTGTTTCCTGGCGGCAGCCACGACAAGGTGGCGACCGCGATGTGCGACTATATCACTGATGAAAAAAACTCCCGCGTGCTCGGTCTAGACGGCGAATTCGGGTCGGGTAAGAGTTCTATACTCACTATGCTTCAGCAAAAACTGGTGAAAGTTGACCAGAAATATAAGGTCTGGTTTTTTGATTGCGAGCAAAACTATCAAGGCTCTATAAAGAGTAACTTTATAGAGCTGTTCACAGAAGAACTTCTCGAAAAAGTCGGATCGAACGAAAAGGCTCGCGACTCGTTGCGGGATAGCCGGGATCGCGCACTTGGTCGTCAATTTACTTATACCAAAAATACAATTAGTCGAGTTAGCTCCTGGGCGCTAATCTTAGTTGTTGCATTGTTTTTTTCGACTAGCTCTTTCAAAGAGCTTTTTGCGCTAACCAAGCTTGAAGATCCGAAAATAGCTTGGCTTGTAGTGCATATATTTTCTTTTGTTAGTCCTTTGATAGTGCTGCTAGTGGCGCATTGGAAGCTCAAAGACACGAAGGTCGGTGACCAACCGTGGAGTATATATCACCTTTTCAAAGGTGGGTCTGATGACACTATTACGGAGAAGATCAAGGTGGCCAAGGAGGTTACGCCTCTAGACCTGAAGCGTACGCTTGATGATGATCTTAAGCTAGTTCATGATCTGCATTATGTCGTCATCCTGGACAACCTCGATCGCTTGCCAAAGGACAGCTTGAGAGCGGTCTGGAGTGATCTTGAGATTTTTACTGGGGTTACCGAGAAAAACAATCTCACTGTGATTGTTCCGTTTTGCTCCAATAAGGTCGCAAAATACTTGGCCCCAGAGAGTGACAGAACTTATGACTCGCGCGATTTCATCGCGAAAAAATTTCCAGTCGTATTCCGTGCTCCACCCATCATTGCTGCGGGATGGAAGGACGGTTTCTATCAGCTGTGGCAGAGTACGTTCCCGACTTATGGGAGAGAAATCGCAGAAAAGTGCGCGCTCCTGCTCCAGCGCCATAGTCCAATGCGGGGCAAGTTGGTTACGCCTCGATTGCAAAAGCGCTTCATAAATGATATCGCCACTACTTCGCTTACGATGGGGGCTAATATTGATGTGGTGTGCATTGGTGCGCACCTATTGCTTTGTAAATATGATGATTTACCACTTGAGGAAGTAATTAGGGCTGATGGGCTTTCTGCATCCTTCAAGAAAACTCATGAAGGATTCGATGATAGTGATGTGAGTGCAACCAAGAAACTGCTAGGTAGGCATGTCGGCTCTGAGCTGGAAGATGGATGGCAGATTCAATTTCTGCAAATCCATTTCTTGACCAATAGAAAGATCGCGATGGCTGAACTGATCGACGAGCCGTTAGAGTTGTCAATTAACGAAGGTGATAGCGAGCGTTTCGCAGAGTTGATTTCAACGTTCGGATTCAATGATGCATTCAAACGTTATCTATCGAACGAAATCTATAGTGCTGACCTGGTGCGCGTGCTGGCAGCCGCCTCCGCGAAGCTGTCCAAGGAAGACTTTGAAAGCGTTATTCGCTTGCTAAATCGAGAAACTAAAACGTTTGAAAGTTCCCTCCCGGAAAATGAAGTTGGTTTCTTCAGCGCCTTGAAAATTTGTCGTTTGGCTGGGCTTAACATAGCCACTCTAGACAGTGTTAAGAGCGATCTTATCAAAGCGGTCAGTTCGGATGTCAATGAGGACGTCACAGAAGACACGCTGGAAGTGAAACGCGCTCGACTGCGAGATTACGACTACCTGATCGACGCTTTGGGGATTGAACCCGTCGTATTAAGTGCAAGAAATGCAGCCTACTTTACTCATGTATTTTCCGGATGTAACGATCTTACATCCGTCGGTACGACGCAATTTAATTTCACTCAATCTGGATTAAAAAGTATCCATGAGCACATCGTGGCGCTGCCAGACTCCACAATCGTTTTGCCAATTTCTGAGCCGCAGCGCGAGATACTTTTAGAAGTTCTTAATAGCTCAGTCAAACACGGTCATGATCCACGCGTAGCGATGCCAGAAGAGGATGTATTGTCCCTGGCCAAGTCTTTGGGTACCTATCCTAACCATGAGGCCATACTGTTCGGAATGGCTCTGAGTGGAAAGCTTCCTGACGCTGTTGTGGCACAAGTTGCAAGCCTAACGCTGGATGATGCCACTGTCTCTCAGAAGGCCGCGGTTGCGGCTATGCTGCTCAATGCCAAGCAGCTTGACGCCTTAGCATCAATCGAGGATGTGAATACTATTGTTGATAGCAAGGTCTTTAAATTGCTATTCCGTGGCGGCGGTTACAGCGACGTGTTAAGTACAGAATATCTAAATCCAGTTATTGGAGAGGTAATCTCAAAAGTATTGGCTTGGGCGATCACGGATGCTGCTATTTGGACGTTTAACCATTTAAATATCTCTCGAAACTTTATGAGTATGGCTACCGCCATACAGCCTTGGGGTGTCGAATCGCAAGCCCTTTTCGAGTGGATAGAAGGCTGGCAGCGTCACTTCAAGGCTGAAACTGATGCAATCGATAAGCTAGACGAGGAGTTTGTGAACAAGCTCTGTAGCAGCGACGAAAGCCAATTTGATATATTCAAAAAAGCTTTATTAGCATTTTATGGTTCTGACGAACGCGGGGTAGATGATTGGGAGCCCATACTGCTCAGAGAGAGCAATAACCACGCTCGACTGCTTGAATGGGCCTTAAAGCAAGAAGATTTTATTCTAAGCTCCAGTTATCGTACTACTACTATTGAGATCCTCAAGAAAATTGTTGTGGGTCATCTGGATGATGATGCCAAGCCTCAGGCTGTCCGCAGTTTAAGAATAATCGTCTCCGTCAGCGATCAAGCGCAAAATAACCTGTTGGGGGCCGAACTTAGAAATGTTTTTTATATTGAGAATGGCGCCCCAAAAGCTTCGATATGGCTGCTGAAAGAGCTCGGTCATCTCATCGTCGATATTCAGCCAGCAAGTACAGCGGAAGTTGGCAGGTTGATGGGAATTCTGGACTATCTTAATAAGCACGAGGAAGATTCACAAGATGCACTCAGGTATTTCGAAGGGCGCGCCAAGCAAATAGCAAGTTATAGCTATTCAGAGCAGCTTCGCGATGCTATGGCGCTTGCTGTATCGAACCTCAAGAAGTCAGCCCCCAATCTTTATCAAGCCTTTGCGAAGAAATCACTTTTCAAGGGTATATTAAAAGACATTCTCAACTCAGAAAAGAGAGCAGAGAAAGCCAAATCGGACTTGCTCAAAACGGAGCAAAAGAAAGCTCAGGAAGCACCAGCAACCCCGCCAGTTTCTGAGCCGATGTCACAGGAGGCTGATGAAACTAAATCCTCCGATACTTCAAAAGCATAGTGCTACAGCTATAACCAGGCCTTCATAAGTCTTTACGAGATCTCGTGAAACCCAAACGCCGCCCCTCGGACGCTGAAATTTTATAGAGTTCCCGCCATCGACGGAAAGGAGTTCTGTGCTGGCGAAGCGTTACGAGCTCTCAAACGAGGCTTGGGGTGTGATCTCCGGTCTCTTCACCGAAACTCACGGCCGAGGGCAGCCGCGCTTAAACGACCGCCTGATGCTCAATGGTATACTCTGGGTCCTTTGCCCGGGTGCTGCGTGGCAAGAATAGCGATTCGCGTGTTCGCGGCCTATACCTATTCAATGTCTGCTTCTGGCCGACTTCTGCCGTTCGTGAAGGCATTAATCGGCCAACCTGATACCCAGAGTCAAACCACCGGTATCCGGTACACAACCGAATCATATTTCTCCGCCATCCGCCTCTCGATAACGACTCCCCCCAAAGCTTCAGCAATACGTCGACTCGCACGATTCTGCGTCGCAACAGGGTAGATAAAGTGCTTTGCCACCACCCACCGGCTAGCCCACTGAACAACCGCCTGCACCGCTTCACCACCAAACCCCAACCCATGTTTATCTTCACGGATCCAGATACCCAACTCCGGTGTTTCACTGCCGGTATGGTGCAGCCCGACCAAGCCGGTAAAACGGGCATTCACCCGCTCCCTGACCGTGAACACGATATCGCTGCCATCCGCTATCGCAGGCAGCCACTGCCCCCAGACTTGCGCGTACTCTTCTAGCGAGGCAGGCGGTTCCCAGGACATGTAGCGAGTCAGAGTCGGCGTGATACAAGGGAAGGACTCAACAGCGTCCTGCTCGCAGAAGGGCTCAATGCTCAGGCGTTGCGAGAGAATGCGGATTGGGTGGGTGTCCACTGGCATCGCAATTTCCTTCCTGAGGTCCGTTACTCCATGTATGCCGTGAACATACCATGCAGGTCGCTTCATCAGTATCGGGCTCTCTATACTGGGCGCCCAGGATGGTAGTTGGAGCACCCAATATGCCCGTCACCCCCAATCAAAATTCCCCGATCATTTTGGTCCCTGCTCAACATAGCGACTTGGATAATCTGGTAGCCATTCGAATCGAGGCCATGCGCGAAAGCCTGGAGCGTGTTGGGCGATTTGACCCAGTGCGTGCGCGGGAGCGGTTTCTTGGCGGCTTTGAAGCTCGCAACACACGCCACATCGAGGCATCTGGAGAGCGGGTGGGTTTCGTAGTGGTCAAACATCACCCCAATGAACTCTTGCTCGACCACTTGTATGTAAGGCCGAGCGCGCAAGGGTCAGGGGTAGGGTCTGCTGTTCTCTCTCAGATTTTCAAAGAGGCGGATGCGGCTGCGCTGCCTATTAAAGTGGGGGCTCTCAAAGAAAGCGCTTCGAATCGCTTTTATACTCGCCATGGCTTCCAGTTCATCGAAAGCAGTGAATTCGACAATTATTATGTTCGTCAGCCTATTCCGGCGATTGGCCCTCATTCGGGAACCATGGACTGACGTGCACTAGCCCTTCAGTTCACCAGCCCGATTGCTCGCCGCGTCGTCATACGCCACATACAGCGACTCCGCAATCTGGCTTTTGATCGCCTTGGTGGCCTCCAGCCCCAGCACAAAACCCTCGGCTTTACCGCCAGCACGGTTAAGTTCTTCATGGGTCGAGGCGCCAGTAATAGCGTCAAGCAGCTTGGCGGCGTGAGGGCCGACACCTTTGGGGAGGGAGATCTGGTCGATGGACATTATCGCTACCTTGAAAAATGGAGTTCGGGAGCGAGTGAAACCACTGCCGGGGCTGGCATGGTAGACCTGTTTGCCATGAAAGGGGTCGCTTTACGCGCAGCGGCGCTATTCTTTGCGGCTACGCAGTGAGGTGGGGCCATTGATCAATCTGGAGGGGCTTATGGAGTATTGCGTTGAGGGCTACTGCCTTCGGCCATTGTGCCGCGACGATTTCGAGAGGATCAGCCGTTACGAAAGCGTCAACCGCAGGCATCTGCAACCCTGGGAGCCGCTCAGGGACGAGGAATACTTCACCACTGGCAACGCCAAGGCCAGGGTCGAGCAGCAGGTAAACAATATGCAGGCTGGTAACGCTCTGTGTTTCCTCTTGCTTGAACCCGAGAGCGGAGAGGTTCTAGCGCGGTGTAACTACACAAACATTGTGAGGGGCGTTTTTCAGGCCTGTCATCTCGGCTTCTCGTTGGCGGAATCTGCCCAGGGCCGTGGCCTGATGAAAAGAACACTTCAGGTCACTAACCGTCATTGCTTTGAGCAGTTGGGGCTTCACCGGATCATGGCCAATCATTTACCCCGCAATGTGCGAAGTGAACGCCTTCTGGAGTCGCTGGGGTTTGAAAAGGAAGGTTATGCGCGAGCCTATCTGAAGATTGCTGGCGTTTGGGAGGACCATACGTTGAGATCGTTGATCAACACTTATAATAAATGAGCCCCCTACAACCCATTTCCACGATTCACGACCGTGGTTGCTCCAGCCGCTCATCCTACGAATGGAATCGACAGAATGCCAAGCAACCGGCAGATAACACCCAAGGAAAGCCATGACCTCTGAAATTGAAAAATACCTGCACATCAACGCCCAAATCGAGCAGACCTATAAACAAACGATCCGCAACAGTCGCAAGCAAAATCAAGCTGGCTGGGATTACCGATTTGGCGTTCTTTACTTCTGGCTCGCAGTGGTAGGTCCCTCAATCCTTGCGATTGTGCTGGCCGGGCTAGGGAAAGCCTTTCAAGCGTACTGGTGGTTCAGCGTGAGCTGGGGGCTGATTGCGTTCTCTTACCTGGCGATGTTTCTTTACCCTTTGCTAGGGGTGCTGCTGTACCGCCACTCATTAATGAAAATGTTCACCGCCCCATTCGCCAATCTTTTGGAGTGGAACGTAAAAACGGTCATGCAAGTGGAAGCACGGCATTTGCCAGAGCTCGTAGCACTGTCCAGAGAAACCCTGAAGCTTGGGGCACTGGAACTGAAAAGCGAACGCGACAGTTTCGAAAAGCGCACCTACATGGTCACTGGGGCTTTGGAAAAAGTCGGTATTTTACCCGGGGCCCTCGCTTTGATTATCGGCCTCTCAAGCTTTGCCAAAACCCTGGACAGCGCCGGGATCACCGCCCACATGGATTGGATATTTGCCGTAGCAGCGGCCAATATTTTTTTCTTCCTGATGTGTTGTCACGTGCAAATGATGCTCGTGCGCTACGATCGAATGATCGCGCTCACCGAACTGGCCGTGGACTGTAAGGCGAACCCAACATCCCCTCAGGAACGCACCCCGTTCGTTCATCTGCATGATTCAATAAAATAGATAGACACGCTGTGTTTGAAAGACTCATGGCGCCCCCACCCAATAGTCGGCGGCCTCCAGGCAGTCACGGGAGCAAGCTCCCTCGCCGCTGGTGCTGGGTCGCGCCACAGTCGCATCGTCATGGCACACACCTGGGGCGCCGTTGCATTCGTCCTTCAGATAAGGATTACTGTAGGCCACGCCTGCACCGAGACAGCCCCCATGTTCGAACTCGCCTCGCTCATCACCTATGTCGCCGTGGTGATCGGCCTATTCCTGATTCCCGGCCCTTCCGTGCTGCTGGTGATCACTCGTACCGTGCAAGGTGGCCGCAAGGTCGGCGTTGCCACCGGGCTGGGTGTGGCATGCGGTGATCTGGTGCATACGCTGTGCGCCGCACTGGGTCTGTCGGCGATTCTGATGACCTCAGCGACTGCGTTCAACGCCGTGAAGTGGGCCGGTGCCGCTTACCTGATCTACCTGGGCGTGCGCGCGTTCATGGCCAAGTCAGGCACCTCCGGGCGGCTTGAGCTGCCTGCGGTCTCGCCGCGACAGGCGTTTTTCCAGGCGGTGGGTGCCGAGGTGCTGAACCCGAAGACGGCGATATTCTTCCTGGCGTTCCTGCCGCAATTCGTCCACCCGGAATCGGGCTCGTCGCTGGTGCAGTTCGCGGTACTGGGCTTGATCTTCTCGGGGCTCAGCGCGGTCTACACCAGCCTGCTGGCCATCGCAATTCGCCCCTTGAGCCGAGGCATCAAGGGGCTTTCCCGGCTGCGCCGCTGGGAAGGGAAAATCATCGGCACGTTGTTTATGGGCCTTGGGTTGAAAGTAGCCTTCCAGCAGCGCTAAAAACCCGCCGTACCCTGAGGGGCCACTGATGCCTTCATCCAAACGCGACAACGCACGCATTGAGCGCCGCCTGGTCGCCAGCCTGACTGAGGCCTGCGAGACCGCCAAGGGCGAAATCATCGGTTTCGACTGGCTGACCCACACCGTCGATTACACGGCCTTCCCCCAAAGCCTGCGTGTAACCTGGGTATTCGACACCCGCGCAAACAAGGACCGGGCTCTCGCAACCGGCGCCGATCAACGCATGCGTGAGCTGGCTGCGGCTGCGTTGCACGAAGCCGATATTCCGCCCGTGCCTATCAATCGCTGTGTACATTTTGACTGTGAAGAAGACTGCCAACGCCAGCACGGTGGCGACTGGCGCGTACGGTTGGCACGGCACTGACGTTTTAGGTGAACCCCTTGCAGGATCGTACAAGCCCGCTGATCGTTCGCCCGGATACTCTGGCTCCTCCCAAAAAGAGGATCCAGCATGACTCAACTACAGCACCCCACCCAGCCTGTAAACCTCGCGCACAAAGCCTCGCTCATCGATCAGCAATGGAGCCCAAGAGTGGTTGCCGAAATGAACGACTACCAGTTCAAGGTCGTACGCATCGAGGGCGAGTTCATTTGGCACTCACACCCGGAAACCGATGAGGCCTTCCTGGTGCTTGAAGGCACGCTGCGTATCGACCTGCCGGGTGGCCCGGTGTATGTGAAGCCGGGTGAGTTGTATGTGGTGCCGCGTGGCATTGAGCACAGGACCGCCGCCGAAGGAGAAGCCAGGCTGATGATGATCGAGCCAAGGGGTATCTTGAACACCGGACACGAAGGCGGAGAGCGGACGGCAGTCAACGATCAGTGGATTTGAGCGCAGGCGTACGCTGCTTAGCGCTGTACAACCCTTAACCAAAACCCATAAGATGAGAAGAGCTATCATTTAAGCCAAGCGAATCTCACATGTTCAACGACAGCACCGCCTCGCCGGTCGAGCAGTTGTATACCCGCCACCGCACCTGGTTGCGGGGCTGGTTGCATCGACGTCTGGGGCACCGTGCCGATGCCGAGGACCTGGCCCACGACACCTTCGTGCGCGTGTTGTGTTCGCGCCAGGAGGTGGGCGAGCTGCGCCAGCCCATGGCGTTTCTGGCCAAGATTGCCAATGATTTGCTGATCAATCGCTGGCGGCGCCAGGCGATTGAACGCGCTTACCTGGAGGCACTGGCCGCTCGGCCCGAAGCGTTGGAGCCCTCGCCGGAGGAGCGACTGCTGACCATCGAGACCCTGCTGCAACTCGACTCATTGCTGGTGGGGCTGTCGATGCCGGTGCGGCGGATTTTCTTCTTGTCCCAGCTCGACGGCTTGACCTACCCGCAAATCGCCGCGCAGCTGAACCTCAGCGTGGCTCAGGTGCAGCGGGCCATGGGCAAGGCGTTCAGCGTGTGTTACGCGAGTCGTTTTGAATGAGCCTGCCGGTTGATCCGCAGGTCCGCGACAGCGCCATCAACTGGCTAGTCAAAAGCCAATCCGGGCTGATGAACGCTGCCGATTGTTTGGCTTTGCAGCAATGGCGCCAAGCCAATACCGAACATGAATACGCCTGGCAGCGCGTCAGCAGTTTGCCGTTGTCGTTGCAACCGGGAGCGACGCTGTTGGCGGATGCCACCACGCGACGGGCGCTGGAAGCTGCCGGCAATGATCCACAACAGCGCCGCCAGGTGCTCAAGGCACTGCTCTCCGTCGGCCTGCTCGGCGGGCTGTCGTGGCAGGGTGCGCAGTCCACCGTGGTGCGTTCGGCGTTGGCCACTTATAGCACTGGCACCGGCGAGCGGCGCGAATGGCGGTTGGCCGACGGCGGTTCGTTGTGGCTGAACACCGCCAGCGCGGTCAACCTGGACTTCAACGCCGCACAGCGCAGCGTGCAGTTGGTCGAAGGCGAGATGGCCCTGGACGCGCCCGTCGAATCGCGGGCGCTGCAACTGCTGACACCCGACGCGACGCTGCATAGCCCGGGCGCTCATCTGCTGGTGCGCCACGACCGCCGGGGTACCCAGGTGACGGTCCTGCGCGGTTTGGTGCAGGTGCATGCGCGAGGCCACCAACTGCCCCTGCGGCTGGACGCGGGCTGGCGTACCCAGGTCAATAGCCAGGGTATCGCCGCGCCGGCTCCTGTCGATGGGTTCCTCGCCCAGGCCTGGCTGCGGGGTTTGCTGCCCGCCGAACGCATGCGCCTGGACACGCTGCTGGCCGAACTCTCGCGCTATCGCCCAGGGATTCTGCGCTGTGGCGAAGCCGTTGCAGGCTTGCGCGTCACCGGCAGTTTCCAGCTCGACGACACCGACGCCGCCCTGGCCCTGCTGGCCAAGGCGCTGCCGGTGCGCATTGAGCGGCGCACGCGTTATTGGGTGACCGTGGTGCCGGCCTGAAAATATTTTCGTAATACAGCGCAGTTTTTTCCACGTCGCTTGGCCTATGGGAACAACCCATCGAAACAGGTGGGCCTTCACCCTCAGGAGCCCTGCATGACCTCCCCCCTCCATGTTCTGCGCAGCCGCACGCTCGGCCTGCTGTTTCTTGGCTTGCAACCGCTGTACGGCGCGGCGGTGTTGGCAGCCGATGAGCGCCAGCACTTCCACATCGACGCCGGTACGCTGGACCAGGTGCTCTCGCGCTTCGGCGTACAGGCGGGCATCAGCATGGCGGGGCGCGCCACGCTGACTGCCGGCAAGAGCAGCCAGGGCCTGACCGGCGACTTCACCACCGAAGCCGCGTTGACACGGCTGCTGGAAGGCACGCGCTTGAGTTATCAGCGCCTGGCCGATGGCAGCTACGAGCTGTACCCGGGCGGCACGGCGCTTGCGCTGCCCACGCAGAAAGTCACCGGCGAAGACCCGCAGAAACAGCAGGTGTATTCGGCGCCGCGTTCCTCCGTGTATATCTCCGGTGAGGACATGCAACGCTTCGGCGTGATCTCCGCCGGCGACCTGCTCAAAGGCCAGCCCGGCGTGCAGGTGGGCGACAGCCGCAACGGCGGCGGTTTGGATGTGAACATCCGCGGCATCCAGGGCCAGAGCCGCGTGGCGGTTACGGTGGATGGCGCGCAGCAAGCGCTGGATGTGTATCGCGGCTATGCCGGCACCCAACAGCGCAGTTACATCGACCCGGATTTGATCAGCGACGTGACCATCGACAAGGGCCCCAGCGTTGACTCCAGCGCCATCGGCGGCACGGTTAAAATGCGCACCCTGGGGATTGAAGACATTCTGCGCGATGGGCAAAACATCGGCCTGCGCCTCAAGGGCGAGGCGTGGAACAACGGCGTTGCGCCCGCCTACCGCGACGGTCACTCATCCGAGGGCAGCCTGTACGCCGAACCGCACCGAAACCGTGGCGGGTTGTTCGGCTCCCAAGCCGAATCCGGCAGCGCCGCGTTTGCCTACACCCATGACCTGTTCGATGTGGTCGCAGCCTACGCTCACCGCAATCAAGGCAACTATTTTGCCGGCAAAAAGGGCCAGGATCGCTACCGTACCTACGACCGCTATGGCGACGAAGAAAGCACGGTGGCCAGCACTTATAACGCCGGCGAAGAAGTACTCAATTCGTCGGCCGAGACTGAATCCTGGTTGCTCAAGACTACGATCCGCCCCACCGACGAGCACACCTTCGACCTCGGTTACCAGCGCTACAACGGGCACATCGGCGAGATCATGCCGTCGGATATTTTTCGGTTCGGCACCGGCGGCATCTACCAGTACCCGCTGGGCCATACCCGGATCGACACCTATACCGCGCGCTACCATTACCTGCCCACCAACAACCCGCTGGTGGACCTTACCACCAGCCTGTGGATGACCGATGCGCAAACCAGCCAACTGACTTCAGTGCTCGCGCCCGCTTCTCAAGCCTACCGTTCGGACCGCAACTGGAGCCGTCAGGCCAACCGTCGCATCGGCGGTGACCTGGCCAATACCTCACGGTTCACCAGCGACTATGGTGACCTCAAGCTGGACTTGGGCGGTGGCTTCCAGGTCGAAGAGCTGCGCCCGCAAAAAGGCGTGGTCACCACCCAGCACGACATCAACGCCAACCGCAGTTTGCGCGATGGTTCACGCCAGGAATTCAACCTCAACGGCAAGCTCGAATACCAACCCGTGGACCGCCTGACACTATGGGGCGGTGGCCGCTATACCTATTACCGCACACAAGACCATGTGCCGCTTTCAACGGCGCGCCGGGAAGAGCGCCCGTTGCGCTACGTGTCAGCCACGAACGCCGGGGCCTACGGCAACATGCTCTGGTTCCCCGACATGAACGGGGACTACACCGACGCTACCGACCCGCGCCAGAACAACGGCATCGTTTTCAGTAACACCAACTACCCATTTGAGGGCCCGCGCTATAACGATTTCGGGGCCACGGATACCACGGCGTATGAGCCCCAGGTGGGCGAAGTGGTCAGCGGTTATGACTACTCCGGAAAAAACCGCAACAGCGGCGGTGCATTTGCGCCGGCCTTCGGCATCAATCTGGAGGTGGCGCCCGACACCTTCGTCTACGCCTCTTACACCCAGGGCCTGCGGATGCCGTCGCTGTTCGAGACCAGCCAGGGCGTATTACAAACCCTACCCGGCAAAGGCTTGAAGCCCGAGCGTTCGAGCAACTGGGAAATCGGCGCCAGCACCCTCCAAAAAGGCCTGTTTGTGGCTGACGATGAGGCGGCGATCAAACTGGCGTACTTCAACAACACGATCAAAAACTACATCACCCGTTACTACGACCCCAGCCCCGGCCTGATGGGCCAGATGCAATTCAGCAACACCGACAGCTTCAAGACCAGCGGCCTGGAGTTGCAGTCCCATTACGATGCCGGCCGTGTGTTTGCCGACCTGTCATCCACCTACTACCTCAAGACCCAAACCTGCGACTCGGCGTTCGCCGCTCGCCTGCGTGCCAGCAGCAACCGCTATCGCGACACCAGCCAGACGCCCAACTGCACGCCCGGCAGTTTCATGGGCTCCTACACCAACACCCAGAACCCGCCACGCTTTGCCGCCAACCTGACCACCGGCGTGCGCTTTTTCGACCAGTCGCTGACGGTCGGCACGCGCATCACCTACACCTCCGGCCCCACGGTGACCGCCGATAAACCCCGGCAGGCAGGCGCCACCACGCCACAATTGGTCTATCGCGAAGTGACGCTGGTGGACTTGTTCCTCAACTACAAATTGCAGGACCACACCCAACTGAATGTCTCGCTGCAAAACCTCACCGACCGCTACTACCTGGACCCGCTGGCGCAAAGCTTTATGCCGGCACCGGGCCGAACCCTCAGGGTGGGTCTACAGACGAAGTTCTGACAGGGGCAGGCACAACTCTCGAAAGGCACACATTCCAACTGTGGGAGCTGTCGAGCCCCGGCGAGACTGCGATGGCGGCGGCACAGGCGAAATCCTCGTCGCCTGAACCACCGCTTTCGCAGCCTCGCTAAAGCTCGACAGCTCCCACAGGGGTTCGGCGGTGCAGGGTTCAACCCAGTTGGCAGGGCCATCGCGCCAAGCACAACTCCCGACAACAACACCGCCAAAATGTGGGAGCTGTCGAGTCCCGGCGAGGCTGCGATGGCGGCGGCACAGGCGAAATCCTCGTCGCCTGAACCACCGCTTTCGCAGCCTCGCT
>NZ_SPKP01000054.1:0-121 GCF_023127835.1 Pseudomonas sp. B329
GCAACATCGTTTACACCGCCAGCCTTGTGGATAAAAACGGCGCGCCGGTGACCAACATCACCAACCCGTTGACCGTCACCCTGGATAACGGCAAAACCATCACCATCGGTGTAAACCAATC
>NZ_SPKP01000054.1:131-877 GCF_023127835.1 Pseudomonas sp. B329
AGGCAACGGTGCGACCACCACCATCAACGACACCATCGATAAGGTCGATGTTGTACTGACCGCCACGACTACCGTGGGCGAAGGCGGCAATATCGTCTACACCGCCAGCCTGGTGGATAAAAACGGCGCCCCGGTGACCAACATCACCAACCCGCTGACCGTCACCCTGGATAACGGCAAAACCATCACCATCGGTGTAAACCAATCGAGCGGTAGCGTTTCGGTTCTTGCTCCTGATGATGTGTACAAGGGCGATCAGACCGTCACCACCGCGATCAAGGGTGTGACCGGCGGCGAGCATTTCGAGAACCTGGTACCGGGCACTGCTGCAGTGAACACCACCGTTACCGACACCCCGGGCACCGAAAACACAACGACTGTCACGCTGACTGCCCCAAGTGTCGTTAATGAAGGTGGCCAGATCACCTACACCGCGACCTTGAGTAATAAGGCCGGTACCGACGTCACGCTGAAGTTGGATAACGGCTCGTCGATCATCATCAAGGCCGGCGACACCGTCGGCACAGTGACCGTGCCTGCTCCTACCGATGACGTGTTCATCGATAAGAGCACTCAGACCGTCAAGATTACTGACGCTTCTGGCGGTAACTTCGAAAAACTGGAAGTTGCGGGCAACGGTGCGACTACCACGATCAATGACACCATCGATAAAGTCGACGTAGTTCTGACCGCCACCACCACCGTCGGCGAAGGCGGCAACATCGTTTACACCGCCAGCCTTGTGG
>NZ_SPKP01000054.1:887-17923 GCF_023127835.1 Pseudomonas sp. B329
TACGACTGTTACGCTGACTGCCCCAAGTGCCGTTAACGAAGGTGGCCAGATCACCTACACCGCGACCTTGAGCAACAAGGCCGGTACTGACGTCACGTTGAAGCTGGATAACGGTTCGTCGATCACCATCAAGGCGGGCGACACTGTTGGCACCGTGACCGTGCCTGCACCGACCGATGACGTGTTCATCGATAAGAGCATCCAGACCGTCAAGATCACCGAGACCACGGGCGGCAACTTCGAAAAACTCGAAGTCGCAGGCAACGGCGCTACCACCACCATCAACGACACCATCGATAAAGTCGACGTAGTTCTGACCGCCACCACCACCGTCGGTGAAGGCGGCAACATCGTCTACACCGCCAGCCTTGTGGATAAGAACGGCGCGCCGGTGACCAACATCACCAATCCGCTCACCGTTACCCTCGATAACGGCAAGACCATCACCATCGGCGTGAATCAGTCGAGCGGCTCCATTACCACCATCGCGCCTAACGATGTCTACAAAGGCGACCAGATCGTCACCACCGCGATCAAAGGCGTGACCGGCGGCGAGCATTTCGAAAACCTGGTCCCTGGCACTACCGCGGTGAATACCACCGTCACCGACACGCCGGGCACCACCGACCTGACCACCGTCACCCTGACCGCCCCGACGGCTGTCAACGAGGGCGGCCAGATCACTTACACCGCCACTTTGAGCAACAAGGCCGGCAGCGACATGGTGGTCCAGCTCGATAACGGTTCGAGCATCACCATCAAGCAAGGCGCGACCGTGGGTACGGTGACCGTCCCTGCGCCGACTGATGATGTGTTCATCGACAAGAGCACCCAGACCGTCAACATCACCGGCACTACCGGCGGCAACTTCGAAGGTGTGAGCATCACGCCGGGCGGCGCCACAACTACCATCAACGACACCATCGACGACGTGACTGTGGTGCTCAAAGCCACTGGTTCTGTCAGCGAAGGCGGGCAGATCGTGTACACCGCGTCCCTGGTCGACAAGAACGGCGTGGCGGTGAACAACGTTGGCTCAGACCTGGTCGTCAAGCTGGATAACGGCTCGACCATTACCATCGGTAATGGCAAGTCCACCAGCTTCACCACCGCCACCGCACCTAACGATGCGTATGTCGGCGCCAATGACGTCACCACCAAAATCACGGGTGTGGTCAGCGGTGGCGACAAGTACGAACACTTGATCGTCGACGGCAGCACCGTGGTCACCAAAGTGACCGATGTGGTCAGCAACACCACCATCAGCATTACCGGCGATGCGTCGGTGACTGAAGGCGGTACGGCGCACTACACGCTGTCCCTGAGCAACCCGCCGCAAACCGACGTGACCGTGACGCTCAAGTACAGCGGCACCGCTACCGACGGTTCAGACTTCAATGGCGTGTACACCGTGAAGATCCCGGCCGGTGCCACCAGCGTACCGTTTGATATCCGCACGCTCGACGACAAGATCACCGAGCCGACGGAAAATATCGTCATCACCATCGACAAGACCACTGGCGGCAACTTCGAAAACCTGGTGGTCGGCAATGGCAGTGTTACCACCAACATCATCGACAATGATGCGCCGCCGGTCATCGACCTGGATGCCAACAACTCCAGCGGCGCCAGCGGTGCGGACTTCAAGACCACCTTCACCGAAGGCGGCACCGGTGTGTCAATTGCTGACACTGACATCAAGATCACCGACCCGGACAGCACCCAACTGACCGGCGCCACCGTGGTATTGACCAACAGCCAGCCAGGCGACTCGCTGAACTTCAGCGGCGTGACAGGCATCAACGTGACCCCGACCACCGACCCTGTGACCGGTAAAATCACCTTGACCCTGACCGGCACGGCGTCGCTGGCCGACTACATGCAGCAGATCAAGAACATCACGTTCACCAACAACAGCCACGACCCAAGCACCACGCCACGCACCATTACCGTGAGCGTGACCGATGGCGGCAACTACTCCAACGTTGCCACCACCACCGTCAACGTGGTGGCGGTCAATGATGCGCCGGTGGCGACTGGCGGTGCCGTAACCGGCACCGAAGACACCGCGCTGGCCCTGACCTGGGCCAACTTCGGCGTGACCGATGTGGACTCGCCGCAAGCCAGCCTGGGGGTGAAAATCACCGAGCTGCCAGTCGCCGGAAAATTGCAGTTCCTGGCAGCGGATGGCAGCACCTGGACCAACGTGGCCAACGGCCAGACCTTCACCAAGGCCCAGATTGACGGTGGCCAGTTGCGCTTTATGCCTAACGCCAACGAATCCGGCGCCGATGGTTACGGCGGCACCGGTGTGGGCAACAAGCAAGCGGACTACGCCCAATTCAAGTTCCAGCCAACCGATGGCAAGGACCTGGGCACCAGCGCCACGGTGAAAGTCGATATCACGCCGGTAGCCGACGCCCCGACCCTGAGCGTGGCAGACAACAACGTTGCCTCCACCGGCCTGGTCAAACAGGGCTGGAACAGCATTGCCGGCCTCGGCAACAACGGCAACGGCGCTGCACCGGACGTGCTGAAAAAAGCCATCGATAACGCGGGCACGCCGAACAACACCTCGGTGGTGACCAACGTCGAGTCTGTCGACAACGTCGCCGCCGGCTCTGGCTCAAAAATCTCCGGCCTGATCTACATGGAAGCGGGCAAGAGCTACACCTTCAGCGGCATCGCCGATGACAGCGTGGTGGTCAACGTGGGCGGCAAAGATGTGGCCAGCGGCGTGTGGGGCACCAACAGCGGCAAGATCAGCGGCTCGTTCACGCCAACCACCACGGGTTACTACAGCCTTGAGATCTACCAGGCCAACCAAGCGGGGCTTGGCAGTTTTGACGTTAACGTGTCGATCAACGGCGGGGCGGTGCAAAACCTGAGCACCAGCACCGTGCCGTTGTACACCGGCCTTACCGACCTGACCAACGCCGGCGTCACCGTGTCCGACCTGCATGGCAGCAACGGTGACGGTTACTATGTGGGCTACAAGCTCAACGAAGGCCAGGAAAACGGCACGGTCAAACTGTCCAAGGTCACCACCGCGCTGACCGACACCGACGGCTCCGAAACCCTGAGCGTGAAGATCAGCGGCATTCCGGCAGGCTCGGTGCTTACCGACGCATCGGGGCACACCTTTACCGCGGGTAAAACCGTGGGCGAAGTGAATGTCACCGGCTGGGACCTGAACACCCTGACCATCAAGCCGCCGACCTACTACAGCGGCCAGTTCAACCTGACGGTCACCTCGACTTCCACCGAAAGCATTGGTGGTTCGGCAACTACCACCGCGCAATTGCCAGTCACGGTGCACCCGGCAACCTACAACCCGGTAACCGGCACTTCGGGCAGCGACACCATCAATGGCAGCGATGGCAACGACATCGTCGTGGCCGACGTCGCCGGCCTGAACGTGGTGCAGGGGAAGAACTACAACATCGCGTTCATGATCGATACGTCGGGCAGTATGGGCGCGAGCTCGATAGCAGCGGCGAAAGCCTCGCTGACCACCACGTTCAACTCGCTGAAAAGCAGTATCGGCTCCAGTACCTCTGGCACCGTGAACATCTTCCTGGCGGACTTCAGTGACCAGGTCAATCGCACGGTGACAGTCAACCTGAAAGACCCAGGTGCGTTGGATTCGCTGCAGAAAGTCCTGGATTCCATGGTATCTACCGGCGGGACCAACTACGAAGACGTGTTCAAGGCCGCTTCCAACTTCTTCAAAAGTGCCCAGGCGACTGGCAACACAGACGCAATCAACACAACGTACTTCATCACCGATGGTCAGCCGACGTTTTACCAGGCGGCCGAGCAGACTAACCCGTACTTGTACGGCAACGTCAGGCTCGATGATGTCGTCACCATGAACAACTACACCATAGGTACAGCCACCCGGATCAATATCGATTCGAATAATTACCTTGATATCAACTCTGCCGGCAAGGTAACCCTCTGGTCCTACGGCTGGTCGTACAACAAGGGAGTCATCCACGCCCAAGGGGATGGCACCTATGAAATATCGGTACAAGGCGGCCTCGGGTACGATACCGATTACTACACCACCACCAACTCCAACAGCGCGTTCGCACTGCTCAAAGGCCTGTCCACAGGTGGCGTAGAAGCCATCGGCCTCAACAGCGGGGTCAGCTTGAACCAGCTGGCTCCGTACGACAGCGATGGCAAGCCGCAAGCCAACATTGATCCGAAGGACCTGGCCAATGCGATCCTCGGCCACACCGAGGCGACGTTGCCTGGCGCCGACACCGTCAACGGTGGCGACGGCAACGACATCCTCTTCGGCGACCTGGTGAGCTTCAGCGGGATCAACGGTGAAGGCTACAACGCACTGCAGGCATTTGTGGCGCAGAAGACCGGCGTGACCGTCTCTTCGGTGACCGCCTCTAACGTTCACCAGTACGTTACCGAGCACTACGTGGACTTCGACGTCTCCGGCGCCAAGGACGCCAACGACACGCTGCTGGGCGGCGCTGGCGATGACATCCTGTTCGGCCAGGGCGGCAATGACCTGCTGGACGGCGGCAAAGGCAATGACATCCTGTTGGGCGGCACCGGCAACGACACGCTGATCGGCGGCCAGGGCAACGACATCTTGATTGGTGGTTCAGGTGCCGACACCTTTGTGTGGAAGGCGGGTGACATCGGCAACGATGTGATCAAGGACTTCAAGGCCTCGGAAGGCGACCGCATTGATCTGCGTGATTTGTTGAAAGGTGAGACTGACAGCACCATCGACAACTACCTGAAGATCACCACGGTAGATGGCGTGTCGACCCTGCAAGTCAGCAGCGAAGGCAAGCTCAACGCTGCCGGTGGCCTGGCCAATGCCGATGTGACCATCAAGCTGGAAGGCAATGATTGGTCCCATGTCAGCATCAACTCGCTGATCACTGGCGCCGACCCTACCATCAAGATCGACCATAGCTAAGATGCAATGGATCGGCCGCCTTCCCGGGCGGCCGATTTTTTTGCCTTATGGGCCGCTGGCCCTGGCGGGCGGTGCGTCGCATACTCACGCTCATACACGCAGCGTTGACCTATGCTGTTGAACGCATGTGGCTCATATTCGAGGGGTTCTTATGTTTTACGTGCAACGTGATGCACTGGGCGCGCTGATTCGCGTAGAGGCGGCCGCCTTTACCGAATCCACCGAAACCCTGCCGGCCGATCACCATGAGATCCAGGCCTGGTACGCCAACGAAGTGGTGGAAACCAGCCTGGCCCAACTCAAGCAGAGCGACCTGGAGATGATCCGGGTGCTGGATGACTTGATCCAGGTGCTGACGCGCAAAGGCGTCATCAGCGTGACCGACCTGCCGCCGGCGGCACAGGCCAAGTTGATGGACCGTAACCACGCGCGGGAAGCGTTGGGTGGGTTGAGCCAGTTGATTGATGATGACGAGAAAGGACTGATCTGAGCCCTGGCGCCGAACCTTTATTCAAATGTGGGAGGGGGCAAGCCCCCTCCCACATTTGAATGTCCTGATGTCAGTGTGATTTCCAGGGCGCAGGCTCGCCAAACAGCTGGCCCTGCACACCAAAAATCCCCATCTCGCGGATGACCTTCAGCTCGCCCTCGGTCTCCACACGTTCGGCAATCAACGGCAGATCGATGCTGTGGGCTGCGCGCTGGATGGCTTCGATAAACAGACGCTTGTCACTTTCCTGGTCGATGTCGCGAATGTAGCTGCCATCGATCTTCAGGTAGGCCAGGCCCAGGCGTGCCAGGTTGCCGATCATGCTGAACCGCCCACCAAAACGCTGCAGGCTGAGGGAAAAACCCAGCTCGCGCAGGCGGTGGGTCATCTGTTCCAGCACCGGCTGTTCGGGGAGTTGCTCTTCACCAATCTCCAGGGTGAGGCGTGAGCCCAGGTTGCTGTGCTGGCGCAGCAGGTCATAAATCCTATTCAGGGCCTGGGTATCCTGGAACGTTGCGGCCGAGAGGTTCAGCGCCAGGTTATGGTTGTGGCTGGCCATCTGCTTGAGGACTTGTTCCAGCATCAAACGGTCCAGGCGGGCCGACCAGCCGAAGCGCTCGAGCCACGGCAGAAAGCGCCCGGCCGGTATCGTGTGGCCTTCCTCGTCCTGCAGGCGCGACAGTACTTTGTAATGCAAGACCAATTGTGGGTCCTGGCTGGCGACGACCGGCTGGAAGTACAGCTGGAAGTGCTGCTGGGTCAGGGCCCGGTCCAACAACGTGTGCCAGGCATGGTGATCGTCACCGACGCTGGCGGCGGCGCTGCTGTCCAGGCACACCCAACTGGTATCGCCCTGCGCTTCGGCCTGGGCCAGCGCCTGATCGGCGAGGGTCAGCAGTGCTTGGGGCGCATCGCCATGGCTGAACGGTGCCAGGCCGATATAGGCCACCGGCATCACATCGCTGGCGCCGGTCGCCTGCAAGCTGAGCAAGGTGCTCTCCAGGTTCTGCGCCAATTGCAGCGCTTCTTCACGCATCAATCCCGGTGCCAGCACAGCGAACTCGCCGCCGCGGATACGGGTAACGAGGTTATGGGTTTCCGGGTACGGCTCGCACTGACGCAGCAGTTGTTGGCCGACCGCTTGCAGCAATTGGTCGGTGCGCTGGCCGCCCAGGCGTTGGTTGAGGCCGGCAAGGTCCTTGACCCGCAGCAGCAGCAAGTAACCGGAGTTGGTGTCTTCCGGGTTACTGACACGGGCGTTGAGCTGCATTTCGAAATAACGCCGGTTAGCGAGGCCGGTGAGGTTGTCCTGATAGGACTCGGTGCGCAGTTTTTCGCTGCGTTCGGCCTGTTCCTGGAACAACGCCTTGAGCTTTTCCACCATCTGGTTCATGGCTTGCACCACTCGCCGCAGTTCCGGCGTGCGAGGCAGGTCGGGCAGACTGAGGAATTCTCGGCGGGCAATCGCGTGGGACTGTTTGACCATGTAGTCCAACGGCTTCAATTGCCGGCGCAGCAACAGCCCACCGAGCACCACACTGACCGCACCGCACAGCAGCAACCACCCCAGGCTGCCCAAGGCGCTTTGCCAGAGCTTGGCCAGGGCGAACATTGGATGGCTGACCACTTCGACTCGCGCCGCCTGCTCCCAGCCACGGCTAACCAGCGCATCGCCACCTGCCGGCTCCAGGCCGATCAACTTTACGAACCAGTTGGGCACGCCGTTGTTATCAGGAATGCCGCTGCGCTCGACGATGGTTTTATTCGTCGCCAAGTCCACCACACGGATGCTGGCGTAGTAGCCGCTGTCGAAGATCGAGCTGACCAGCAGCTCCACCATGGCCGGGTCGTCGATATTGGGGGTCAACGACAGCGCCAATGCCGTCGCGGCATCCTGGGCATGGGAACGCAGCTGGTTGACGTATTGGGTGCGCGAGCTTTCCAGGCTGACCATGAAACTGCCGCTGAAGGCGACCACCAGGAACAGACAGATTGCGATCAATAGTTGTTTGAACAGAGACATCCGATCAGTTACTCCTAGTTGGCAGGCTCGGCTGGGAAGCCTTCCGCACGCATTTTTCTCAACACATCCTGCCAGCGCGACAAGCGTTTGGTATCACCGACTTTCTTGTTGCCCTTGGCGCCGGGCAAGTACAAGCCCTCGGCGTTGAATGAATACACCGGGACCAAATCGGTGCGGCGGGTAGCCGGCAGGATTTCGTCCATCAGGCTGTCGAGCACCAGCGGGATTGCGTCAGGCGTCGAATAATAGGTCAGAACCATGTGCGCGCGATTCTGCCGTAAAGCCTTGACGTAGGTAATGCGTAATTTGTCGCTGGACACACCCAGATGACGCAAACTGAAATACTTTGCGATCGCGTAGTCTTCACAGTCACCGGCCCCCTTCCAAAGGGCCTCGACGGGCGTCTCCCAATAATCGACAGCGTGCCAGAGGTCGATGTCTTCCACGTAGGTCATTTGCTTGTTGAAGAACAAATTCACGACCTTGAGCTGCTCCGGCTCGCTGACCTGTTTTTGGCTCGCCAATAGCCGCTGCCAGGCGTCGATACGCTGCTGCCCTTCGCCGAGCGGCCCGTACACGGCGGTAGCCTTGCGGCTGATCTGAGAGAAATCCCAATCGGCACGCAGCCCGCCAAGCATCAAGCCGGCCAACAGAATTGCTGATAACAGCCAGCAAAGAACTCGATAGGGAATAAAACTTACCGCCAAGGCGCTCTGTCCATGAAAGAGACGGAATTTCGAGGAATGGTGAAGCCTGGCCCTACAAAAAACAATGGCACAGTGCAATCATTCATAGGAGGACCGAGTTTATAACCGCCCCTTGTGGGAGACACAAAGTATGCTGTGTAAGCCCTTACAAACGGAAACTTTGGCTGTTTGACAAGCGCTTGGGCCGTCTTTAGTGTGCATTGGATCCAATTGACCACACTATTATTCAAGAAAGGAGGATAGCGTAACCGTGACGCAGAAGCCGAACCCTTTAAGCAGCATCAAAATAAGCGGGCCTATTCCCGCCCATCTTGCTCGCGCCGTCATTGAAGAAACGTTGCGCAACGCCATCCTCGATGGGCGATTACCCTGTGGCACCGCGATGCGCCAGCAGGAACTGGCGAGTCTGTTCGGCGTCAGCCGTATGCCCGTGCGCGAAGCCTTGCGCCAACTGGAGGCGCAATCCCTGCTGCATGTGGTGACCCACAAGGGGGCCGTGGTGGCGCCGTTGATCGAGGACAATTCGGCTGAGACCTATGCACTGCGCATGTTGCTCGAATCTGAAGCCCTGCGCTTGTCGATCCCGTTGCTCAGTGACGCCGATCTTGCCGAGGCCGAGGCCTGTATCAATGCGCTGGAATGTGAGAAAGACTACAGAGAGATTGGCCGCCTCAATCGCCTGTTTCACATGGTCTTGTACGGCAAGGCACCCAATCAGCGACTGCTCGATCTGGTGGAGCACGGGCTGAATGAAGAGGAACGCTTTCTGCGCTTCAATCTTGAAGCGATGGGATTGGGCGAAACGTCTCAGGAGGATCACCGTGAACTGTTGAGCCTGGTGGCGCAGAAGAAGATCGACGAGAGCATTCTGACGCTGCGTAATCACTTGATGCGGGGTATGGAAGTGATCGCTAACTACCTCAAGGGTCTCGAAAGCGCCGACAAAAAATTCGCGCAATAGGGCCTTCGTTATTCGCTGACCATTACACTATGCGGGGTAACTTTCCATCAGGAAAGTTACCATAATGACAGGCAGTAAAATTTACAAAACTACTAACACCTAAGAACTCTCCCACACTTCAACAACCCGTTACCCCTGCAACAGCTTGCGGACAAAACATCTAATACTTTTATAATCCTCCCCTAACGTTTAATCAGCTTATTATCTTCGCCCGACCAACCGCACCCCTTCATCCGCTGGGCACAACTCTATCAAGGTTGCGCTACCTGCGCGGCCTTGACGAAACGTTACATCTCCAACACAACTAAAAAAATTCCAACACTGCTTTTAGAGCACTCGCAACAACTTATAGGCGTCAACCATGCATCAACATTTTATCGAACAAAGAAAACAAAAACTTTTCGGCCATCCGTTATTTATAGAAATAACCTCACTCGCCAAGTTACGACACTTTATGGAGCACCATGTGTTCGCCGTTTGGGACTTCATGACTCTGACCAAGCGCCTGCAACAAGACCTGACGTGCACTCAGATCCCTTGGCTCCCTCCCGCAGACCCCCACGCTGCCCGCTTGATCAATGAAATTGTGCTGGGCGAGGAATCGGATGAGCATCCAACACGCGGCCATTGCAGTCATTTCGAGCTTTACCTGGACGCCATGACAGAGGTAGGCGCCAACACCGCCGCCATCACACGCCTCATTGATCTGCAGCATCAGGGCGTGGAAGTCAGCGCGGCTTTGCAGATGATCGATGCGCCCCGTAGCGTGGTGTCATTTGTCGACAGCACATTGCAAATCGCGCTCAGTGCGCCCACCCACTGTGTGGCGGCGGCCTTCCTGCATGGACGCGAGAGTGTCATTCCCTCGATGTTTGAAGGCTTGATGCACAGCAACGCGTTCATTGAGCGTGAAACACCTACCTTCTTCCACTACCTCAACCGCCATATCGAAGTGGACAGCCACGACCATGGGCCAGCGGCAGAACAGTTGCTCCAGCGTTTGATCGGCACAGATCCGCTTCGCCAGAAACAAGCCGATAGCACCGCCCTTGGCGCCGTGGAGCGCCGTATTATGTTCTGGGACAGTGTGCTGGCTACGCTGCAAGAGGTTCGCCCATGAACGCCGTCAATTACCAATCCTTTGCCGATGATTGGGAGCGGCGCGCTACCATCCGAACGCGCCCCCGACGCGTACTGGAAAACGACGGCAAACTCATCTTTCCCCTGTGCCGGCAACCGCTGGTACTGAGTGCAACTTTCCTTGAACACTGCCCGCAGTGGCGCGACTTTGTGCTGACGCAGAGCTTCTATAAATTCGTCAATGATGTGGTGATCTTCGAAACCGAAATCGTCGACAAGACCGCTCGCAGCATCGCGAAAAACCGCTTCTCCCTGCCCTTCCCACCCGCTTGCCGCTACGACGCGATGACTGTCGTTGTGGACGAGGATTACCACGCGTTGGTCGCGCTGGATTTTCTTCAGCAAGCCGTGGAAATGACCGGGATCGAACCGCTCAATCTACCCGGGCAAATTGAATTGAGCTGCGCGCTACCGACAGCGCAGGCAAAGGTGCCGGCGCACCTGCACGATGCCGTTGAACTAATCGCCGTGGCTATTGCTGAAAACACCGTTACCCATGATGTGGCAGCTTTCTCAAAAGACGCCAGCGTCAAATCGTCTGTGCGCGGCCTGATGGCCGATCACCTGTTCGATGAGGGCCGTCATGCGCGGTTCTGGGCTCAGTTGGTGCGTATTTACTGGCAGTCGGCAACCCCGCAAGATCGCGACAGCATCGCTCAAGCGCTGCCTGTTTTCCTGGCGCGCTACCTGACCAACGATCTACAACAAGACTTCGACCTGCAACTGATCGAACACCTGGACATCAGTGCCGATACTCGTCTTGCGCTACGTCATGAAATCCATGCGCTGGATTTTCCCATCACCCACCAACATCCACTGGTGGCCAATATCATGGGGTTGCTGCGCCAAAGCGGTGTACTGCAAACGCCCAGCGTCGCCCAGGCACTGAGCGCCTACCTGCCGGTACCAGGGAGGTTGGCATGCGGCGTTTAAAGATCGCGTGGAGTGCCTCCAGCAAAGCCCTGGACGAGCTCAAGAAAGTGCTGGAGCAATACGGGCATATCGCAGGAGCAGGGTCCGTCGACCTGATAATTGAAGATAGGGGGCAGCCACTGCCGCCATTGCCAACCGACGTGCCATGGATAAGCCTGCGCGTGGGTATCGGCCCGTTATCCGAGCACGGGCTGCCCTCGCTGCAGTTGCGCTGCTATGACCGCGAGCGCCGCCTGTTGGCTGTGCAGGGCGTCGCCGAGGAACCCAGCGGCAACGGCCAGCGATTACACCAGCAGGCAACGAACGCATTGGTGGAGTGGGCAGCTTGGTTGGTCTGTGGTTTTTCAAGGGATCCAGGTTATTTCTCTATAGCCGCTACCGCTAACGACTGGCCCGAACAGGGCTTGCAAGGGCTGGAAGCAGTGGCATTCATGCATCGGTTCAACCGCACGACAGACCCGGCTTTACTGCGGGCAGCCAAGGTGCCCATGATTGAAGCGCTGCAGGCCAGTCTTGAGACCTTCGCGAATCGAACAGCGTTGAATATCGCGGGGGACATGCTGACTTATCAGCAACTTCATCGCCATGCCATAGCGATCCAGCAACGCCTGCTTCCTTTGCTGGCAGGCGTGCAAGCACCACGGGTGATCGGCGTGTGCCTGGAAAGATCCACCGAGCTGTATGCAAGTATTCTTGCGGTATTGGGTTGCGGCTGTGTGTATTTGCCGTTGGCTCCGGATCATCCGGTGCAACGTCAGCACAGCATGTTGGAAAGCCTCCAGGCCTGTGTGCTGCTGGATAACGGTCAGCATCCTTTGCGAGATGGCTTCGCGTCCCTTGATGTCAGCCAAATCGCTGTGCACGACGTCGACGCGACACAACCGCTGATGCACCATCACCCCCTTGCCGACGAGCCTTGCATGGCCTTGTTCACGTCGGGGACCACCGGCCAGCCCAAGTGTGTACTCCTGAGCCACTACAATCTGGTGCATTTCAGCGCGTGGCTCACAACCTGTGTGGGGTTGGATCAACACAGTCGCGTCCTGCAGTTTTCGCCACTGGGCTTCGACTCGTCATTGATCGATATTTTCCCGGCCTTGATCGCCGGCGCTGAATTGATTGTCCCCAGCGCAGATCAACGTCACGACCCTCACCAACTGGTAGAGCTGATTCGCCAGCAACGCGTCAGTCATGGATTTCTGCCACCGGCGCTGCTCAGCATTCTGCCGTTGGATAAGCCACTGGGCCTTACTCACTTGCTTACCGGCGGCGATTTCTGCGAGCCCTATGTGATCGAACAACTGGCGGGGCAATGTCAGTTGCATAACTTTTATGGGCCCACCGAGACCACGGTGTTGGCAACACACCGGGTATTCCAACAAGGTGATAGCCATCGCAATATCGGCTACCCCATCGCCAACAGTCAGGTGTTAATCCTCGATGAAAACCTGCAACCGGTGGATGAACAGGTCACGGGCGATTTGTACATTGCCGGTCCAGGCGTCAGCCTCGGCTATTGGAATGCACCGCCGCAACCCGACAGTCCATTCGTTGCGCTGAGGCTGCCGAATGGACAGGTTCTCAAGGCTTACCGCAGCGGCGATTTGGCGAAATGGACGCAAGATGGCATCGAGCTCGGCGGGCGTCGGGATGATCAAGTCAAGATCCGTGGCTTTAGAGTCGAGCCTCAGGAGATTGAGCAATGCCTGCGCAACAGTCGATTGTTTCGCCAAGTGGCAGTGGTGATCGATCCGACGCACAGAGTCATAGCTTTTGCCGCCCAGCCCGAACCCGGCGCTACGCTGCAGAGCCTGAAGGAACATGCCCGGCAGTGGTTGCCTGTACATATGCAGCCGGTCGCCTGGAGCGAGTTGGCCTGTCTGCCCGGTACGAGTAACGGCAAGGTCGATCGGAAGGCATTATTGGCCCTGCCAATATCCACGCTCGCCGGGGCGACTTGCAGCCCTGTACAAACACCTCTGCAGGCACAGTTGGTGGACTTATGGGCAGAGTTGTTGGCCTTATCCGCAGGCGAACTTTCGATCGATGACAGTTTCTTCAACCTCGGCGGCCACTCCATCCTGTTGTCGAGCCTATTGTTGCGCCTGCGTGAGCAGTTTGGCCGTAGCTTCTGCCTGAGCCCCTTTTTCGAGACACCGACCATCCGCACGTTGGCCGCACTGATGGACGGCGGGGCGCTGCCTGACACCCCTACCCACCGGATGGAAAAAGATGCAGCAAGAATGCTGGGGATCGAGGTGCTGCCTGATACCCACATGGGTGACCCACGCAAAGCGATCGTCACCGGGGCGAACAGTTTTGTCGGGGTACATATCGTCCAAGCGCTACTGGCCGGCGGGGCGCTGGAAGTAGCATGTCTGGTGCGGGAACTGCCCGGGCATTCAGCGGCGGGGCGATTCACCCAGGCACTGCGGGAATACCGCCTGGAACATTTGGACCTGAGCCGAGTGCGGGTGTATGCCGCTGACATGCGCGAACCCCGCCTGGGCTTGGCCGGCAATGTGTATGACTATCTTGCCCGTCATTATGGTGTGCTGGTGCATAACGCCGCACAGGTCAATCATGTACTGGACTATGCGTCACTCGCCAGGGACAACGTCGAGCCGGTGTTTGAGTGCCTGCGCCTCTGCGAAACCCACTGTAAGAAGGTACTTAATTTCATCTCGACGCTGTCGGCCTGCAGCAGCGTGGACGCCGATGGGCACGTCCTTGAATCGCCCGCCGGGCGCGCGCAGCCACTGTATGTGAAAAATGGCTACAACCTCTCGAAATGGGTAGCTGAGCGATTGTTGGGAAGGGCCGTCGAACAAGGGGTCTGGGTCAATATTCATCGGCCGGGAAATATTAGTTTCAACAGCCAGAACGGCGTCTGCCAACCGCAGAAGAACCGCCTGATGCTGATGCTCAAGGGGTCTATGCAATTGGGGCTGGTCCCCCGGTTGGAGGTGAACTTCGATCTGATGCCGGTGGATTTCCTGGCCGGCTTCATAGCCTTCCACAGCGCCCAATTTGCCTTTGGGCGAAACGTATTCAACCTGCACAACCCACAGCCCTTGAGCTGGGATAAGTACCTCGACGCATTCAGCCAGGTCGGGCACGCCTTCGACCGGGTAAGCGTTGAAGACTGGCAGCAGGCGCTGCGAACGGTTGGCCGTGATAACGCGTTGTTCGGTGTGCTGGGTTTCTACCTGGACGAACTGGACGAAGACATCGGCGATACGTCGATGATCCGTTACGACAATGCCCGATGGGGTCTGGAAAGAATGGGTATGGACTATCCGTCAAAGAGCCCGGCGCTGTTACGCAAAGGCTGTGATTACCTCAGGGCCATCAGCTTCCTCTGAACAGCTTCAGAAATTGCCGACGACACTACTGCGCCAATCAGCATTCGGAGCGAGAGGCCTCGCTCCGATGCAAACAGGATCAGATCTTGAAGCTATCAACCAATTGCTTCAATCGACTGGCCTGCTGGGACAGTGCATCGCAGTCTTTGAGCGTCTCGTTGAGGTTAGCCACACCCTGCTGGTTCAACAGGTTGATCTGGTTGATGTCGACGTTGAGGGTTTCAACGACAGCGGTCTGCTCTTCGGTGGCAGCTGCAACCGACTGGTTCATTCCATCAATCTCAACGATACGCTGCGTCACGCTGATCAGGCGCTCACCCGCCTGGTTGGCCACTTCAACGCTTTCTTCGCTGGAAGTCTGGCTGGCATTCATGGTGGTCACTGCTTCACGCGAGCCCACCTGCAACGAAGTGATCATCTTGTGGATCTCCTCTGCCGACTCTTGGGTACGGTGTGCCAGGTTGCGCACTTCATCTGCCACTACGGCGAACCCACGCCCGGCTTCGCCAGCACGGGCGGCTTCAATTGCCGCATTGAGGGCGAGCAAGTTGGTCTGCTGGGAAATGCCTTTGATCACATCCAGAATATGCCCGATGTTGTCGGTACTGGCGTTAAGGGTTTCGATCTGAGTGCAGGACAGACTGATCTTCTGCGACAGCTCCGACATCGCCAGGATGGTTTGTTCAACCACTTTGCGGCCATCGTCAGCCTGTTCGCTGGCACCGCTGGCGTGCTGCGAAGCATCTGCTGCATTGCGGGCGATTTCCTGGGTGGCAGCGCCCAGTTCGTTGATGGCCGCAGCTACGCTGTTGGTACGCGCACTCTGTTCGTCGGAACCGATGATCGAAGCATTGGACGATGCCATTACGCGCTGGGACAAATCATGCACCTGACGCGTTGCCGAAGACACCTCGGAAATCGAGGCGTGGATGCGTTCGACGAATTGATTGAATGCACTGCCGACTTCGCCGAATTCGTCTTTGCTGGTCACTGCGAGTCGTCGAGTCAAATCGCCTTCGCCTTGGGCGATGTCCTGCATGGCGACGCCCATGGTGGTCAACGGACGCAGCAACACTTGAATCAACAGGCTCAAGAGCACCGCAATGGCCACAACGGCGATCAACATTGCAATCAAAGCCGAGGTACGGAACTTGCCCAGCGGGGCGTAGGCTTTTTCTTTATCAATGGATAGACCGATGTACCAGTCGGCGCCGGGCAAACCGCTGATAGGCGTGAACGAAAGAATACGATCCTGGCCATTGAGAACAACGTCCTGGTTAAGCTTCTCGATACGTACGTTGGTGCCAGGGTAGATGTCCTTGAGATTTTTCATCACCTGGTCCTGGTCAGGACTCACGATGACCTGACCATCACCACTGACCAGAAACGCATGGCCAATGCCGCCGAAGTCAACCGAGTTGATGATCTTCACCAGGGTTTGCAGGCTAAGGTCACCCCCAACAACACCCAACAGTTCGCCGTTCTTTTTCACCGGCATGGCAATTGTCACGATCTGACCGCCTACAGCCGCCATATAAGGCGGGGTAAGCATTGTTTTGTCCGCTACCACCGCCTGCTTGTACCAAGGGCGCTGACGAGGGTCATAGTCCTCAGGCATCTTCGCGTCAGGGCGCTGCGTGAATACCCCATTGGTTTGGCCCACGTAGGTGAACTGGAAGTTGGAGGTAAACGCTGGCTGATCCACCAACCCGGGAAGATCGACGGCACTGCCTTGATGGGCAACGTTCTGCGCCAGGTTCTCGAGGACCAGGATGCGACCACTGAGCCAGTTCTGCACACTGCTGGCGGTAAGCTCGCCGGATTGCTGGAT
The DNA here is from genome assembly GCF_023127835.1 of Pseudomonas sp. B329. NCBI lineage: Bacteria > Pseudomonadati > Pseudomonadota > Gammaproteobacteria > Pseudomonadales > Pseudomonadaceae > Pseudomonas > Pseudomonas sp. B329. The sequence continues at coordinate 17,292 of NZ_SPKP01000054.1, forward strand.
AGACGAGGCCAGGTTTTGCCTGATCGTGCTGCGTTGCAGGTAGTCGTTGTACAGGGTGAATAACGCGAAGGCTAAAACCACGACGCCTGACGCGGCCAACAGAATTTTATGACTGAACTTGAGATTCATTTCATCGACTTCTTTTTGCCAAAGGGGGGTGAGCGTGCCGAGTGGAACATTCCATGTAACGGGATAGGCGGACTCTGCGGTCGCTCTATTTCGGTGCACGCATGGCTCGTCAGGCTTTCGGCCAAACATCGGCAAAGCTTAGAAATTTGTGTGAAGCATCTTCTTTTTGCGTAGGAAACCGACAGGCGGTAGGTGAAGGCGGGAGGGTGTGACATAGAGCCTTAAACGACAAAACCCCTGTCTGCGTTAGCAGACAGGGGTTTCGGAATTCAATCTTGACGATGACCTACTCTCACATGGGGAAACCCCACACTACCATCGGCGATGCATCGTTTCACTGCTGAGTTCGGGATGGGATCAGGTGGTTCCAATGCTCTATTGTCGTCAAGAAATTCTGTGTACCAGACCGTTGAGTTGGCAACGTGCCGGTGAAATTCATGAGCTTATACATAAACAAAACCCCTGTTTGCGTTAGCAAACAGGGGTTCTGGAATTTAATCTTG
>NZ_SPKP01000055.1:0-2010 GCF_023127835.1 Pseudomonas sp. B329
CCAGTGGCGAGCAGGTCGGCGTAGTGATCAAGGACGGCACCACCCAGTCTCCCGCCACCAACGTTGAAGTGCCGTTGCTGGCGCCGCAACTGGGTACTGTCAATCCTGATAATGGCACATTGCCGGTGACCGGTAAGCCGGGCTCGACCGCGCAGTTGCAGGATCCAAGCAGCAACCTGACGGGTAAGCCACTAGACAGTAAAGTCCAGGACGTAGTCGATCCTGCTAATGGCAATGTGCTAGTCACGGGAAAGCCGGGTTCGACCGTTCAGTTGCAGGACCAAAGCGGCAACCTGATTGGTAAGCCAGTGAAACTGGACGATCAGGGCCATGGCACCGTTACATTGCCGGGTAATACCAGCGGTCAACAGGTCAGCGTAGTGATCAAGGACGGCACCACCCAGTCCCCAGCCACCAACGTTGAAGTGCCGTTGCTGGCACCGCAGCTGGGCGCCATTGATCCAGTCACCGGACAGTTGCCGGTGATTGGAAAACCAGGTTCGATCGTGCAGTTGCTGGATCAGGACGGTAAACCGATTGGCAGCCCGACCACCTTGGACGATAAAGGCCAGGGTACGCTTGTACTGCCGCCAAGTGCCAGCGAGGAACGGGTCGGTGTGGTGATCAAGGACGCCAACGCCCAGTCGCCCGTGACCAGCGTGGATGTGCCACTACTGGCACCGCAGGTGGGAACCGTCGACCCGGCCACCGGCCAGTTGCCGGTGATCGGCAAACCAGGCGCCAGCGTGCAGTTGCACGATAAAGACGGCAAGGCGGTTAGTACACCTGTCGTTCTGGATGCTCAGGGGCAGGGCGTGCTGACGCCCCCGGTGAGCACTAGCGGCGACACTCTGCAGGTGGTGCAGACCTCGGGCGCAACGCCGTCGCCAGCCAGCGACGCGGTCAGCATTCCCATCTTGAAACCGACCTTAGGTACAGTTGATCCACAAACCGGCACTCTCGTCGTAGAAGGCAAGCCGGGCGCAACCGTGCAACTGGAAGATGCCGCAGGCAACCTGGTTGGGACGCCTGTCATCTTGAACGGTGAAGGCAAAGGCGCCTTGCAAGTGCCGGTCACCCAGAGCGATAAGCCGGTGGTGGTCACGCAAACGGTAAACAATGTCGAATCACTGCCTTCCGCAGCAATCAGCGTACCGCTGCTCAAACCGTTGCTGGAAGTGCCCGATGCCGCGACAGGCACCGTAGCTGTCACCGGCAAACCAGGTGCCAGCGTGCAGTTGCACGACAAAGACGGCAAGGCGGTCGGTACGTCTGTGGCTCTGGATGACGCAGGCAAGGGCGTGCTGACACTGCCGGTGGACACCAGTGGCGACAGCCTGACAGCCGTACAGACCTCGGGCACCACTAAATCCCCAGAGAGCGATGCGGTCAGCATTCCTGTACTCAAACCCGTCGTGGGGGCAATCGACCCGCAAACCGGTATTCTCGTCGTAGAAGGCAAGCCAGGCGCCACCGTGCAGTTGAAAGACAGCACAGGTACCGCCGTGGGCACGCCGGTCACGCTGGGCACCGACGGCAAGGGCACGCTGCAAATCCCGACTACCTTGAGCGATCAACCCGTAACGGTCACTCAGACCGTTAACAACAACGAATCGCCAGCCACCGCCGCGCAGACCGTACCGCTGTTGAAGCCCGAACTGGGCACCGTCAACGCGGCCACTGGTGAACTGCCGGTGACCGGCAAGCCGGGCGCTAGCGTGCAGTTGCAAGATAGCGCCAATAACCCGGTCGGTGCCCCCGTTATGCTTGATGCCGTCGGTAACGGCGTGTTGACGTTGCCTGCAAATACAGCCGGCGAGCTTTTGCACGCCGTGCAGACATCCGGCACGACCAACTCGCCGGCCAGCGATGCGCTGACTATCCCAGCATTGACCCCTACCGTGGGCACAATCAATGAAGAAACCGGCACCCTCACTGTTGAAGGCAAGCCAGGTGCAACCGTGCAGTTGAAAGACAGCACAGGTACCGCCGTGGGCACGCCGGTCACGC
>NZ_SPKP01000056.1:0-62414 GCF_023127835.1 Pseudomonas sp. B329
CCTTTGATTTCGAGGCCCATGGCATGTCGATACAGATCGCAGTGATAGATGACTGGCAGAACGTCGCCAGTGACGTGGTGGATTGGTCGACGCTGGACGGCGTGGGCCAGGTACATTTTCTCCACGACTACCCCGCTGATACGGCGACAATGGTTGAACGCTTGAAGGGCTTCGAGGTGATTTGCGTCATGCGCGAACGGTCCACCTTCAACCAGGCCCTGCTGCAAGAGTTGCCCAAGCTCAAATTGCTGGTCACCGGCGGTATGCGCAATGCCGCCATCGATATTACCGCCGCCAAGGCCCTGGGTATCCAGGTGTGCGGCACCGACAGCTATAAACACGCGGCGCCGGAACTGACCTGGGCGCTGATCATGGCCTCTACGCGCAATCTGCTGGCCGAAGCCAACTCGCTGCGCGCAGGCGGATGGCAGGTGGGCCTGGGCGGTGACCTGCATGGCAAGACCCTGGGCGTGCTCGGTCTGGGCAGTATCGGCCAGAAAGTCGCGACGTTTGCCCAGGCATTCGGTATGCGGGTGATCGCCTGGAGCGAAAACCTCACGCCGCAACGGGCGGCTGAAGCAGGCGTGACATGGGTCAGCAAGCGCGAGTTGTTTGAACAGGCGGATATCCTCACCATCCATCTGGTGCTCAGTGAGCGCAGCCGTGGGCTGGTGGATGCCCAGGCTCTGGCGTGGATGAAGCCCACGGCGCACCTGGTGAACACCGCGCGCGGGCCGATTGTGGATGAGCAGGCGCTGGTGCAGGCATTGAGCAGTGGCCGCCTGGCCGGGGCGGCGCTGGATGTGTATGCCCAGGAACCGCTGCCGACTGATCATCCATTTCGCCGCTTGCCCAATGTGCTGGCCACGCCACACGTGGGGTATGTGAGTGAGCACAATTACCGGCAGTTCTATCAACAGATGATTGAAGACATTCAGGCCTGGGCCGATGGCGTGCCCATCCGCGTGCTGGGCTGACGCATCAAAAAGGTGCGGCCCTGCCTTCCTGTAGGAGCGAGCTTGCTCGCGAAAATCGTCAACGATAAAGCATGTTTCTTGAATAAACGCGGCGTCTGTGAGTCTTTCGCGAGCAAGCTCGCTCCTACAGAGAACACACTGCATATCGTTAGATTTATTTTGTCCTACAAAAAACCGCGCTAAACCCTGCAGGCTCTGGGATCTGGCCTAGACTCATGACCGATGGGTCCGTTCCAAAACAAAAACCCCGCAAAAAATCTAAACTTTCCAACTCCGCCTCAGGTCAAGTTTTAGGTAAGGACGTGCACGAGCGTTTCACGCCGAATGCCCGTTCATCCAATCTTTTTCAGCCGACGTTGCAACTGGCATACGCCTTGCCAGCTTGTATAGCGCTGGTGTGCCTGGCCGCAGGATGCGGCCACTTGGAGCTGATGGCAGCGGGCCATTAGCGAACCAACAAATGGGAGTGCATTATGATCAGTGCCGCAGTAGATACTCAGGGAGAGCGTTTTAGTCAGCCGGTAGGGGGGCCAACGTCTTTGGTCGACCTGCCCAACACTGTGCGGCCGATCGTGAGTCAGAATCCGAATCGAAAGAAAGTCTTGTTCGTCACTTCCGAGTTCGCCGACCTGGTGAAAACCGGTGGCCTGGGCGATGTGTCCGCCGCCCTGCCCCGCGCCATGGCGCATTTGCACGATGTGCGGGTGCTGATCCCCGGGTACCCGCAAGTGATGGAAAGCGACAATCCGATTCATATCGTCGGTGAGCTGGGCGGCCACGCGGCGCTGCCGCCGTGCAAGATCGGGCGTATGGACCTGGCGGACGGCCTGGTCATCTATGTGCTGATCTGCCCCGAACTGTATGAGCGTGAAGGCACGCCGTACGGCGCCAATAACGGCCGCGACTGGCCGGATAACCATATTCGCTTCGCCCGCCTGGGCCTGGCCGCCGCCGACATGGCCGCCAACCTGGCACAGATCCATTGGTGCCCCGACCTGGTGCACGCCCATGACTGGCCCGCGGGCCTTGCGCCGGCGTACATGCACTGGCGTGGGTCACGCACGCCAACACTGTTCACCATTCATAACCTGGCCTATCAGGGTGTGGTGAGCCTGGCGTCGACGCCCGAACTAGGCATCCCACCCCACGCCCTGCAGCAGGAAGGCATGGAGTTCTACGGCAAGATGTCGTTCCTCAAGGCGGGCATGGCGTATTCCAGCCACATCACCACCGTGAGCGCCACCTACGCCCAGGAAATCACCACGCCGGAATTCGGCTGTGGCCTGGATGGCTTTCTTGCCAGCAAGACTCAACAAGGTTTGCTCAGCGGTATTCCCAACGGCATCGACGAAAGCTGGGAAACGTCCACCGATACGCACTTGACCCACAATTTCAATATCGGCGACTGGGAAGGCAAGGCGATAAACGCCACCCATGTGCGCGAGCTGTTTGGACTGCACGCGTCCAACGGCCCGCTATTCGCCGTGGTGTCACGCCTGGTTTATCAGAAGGGTCTGGACCTGACTGAAGCGGTCGCCGGCTTTATCGTCGAAAACGGTGGCCAGATCGCGATCATCGGCCGTGGCGAACCCGAAGAGGAACAGGCCATGCGCGAATTGGCGCTGCGCTTCCCGGGCCAGGTGGGTGTGCGCATCGGCTTCAACGAGACCGATGCCCGTCGCATGTTTGCCGGAAGCGACTTCCTGTTGATGCCCTCGCGCTATGAACCTTGCGGCCTGAGCCAGATGTACGCGCAACGCTTTGGTTCGTTGCCGGTGGCGCGGAACACCGGTGGCCTGGCGGACACCATTGAAGATGGCGTCACCGGCTTCCTGTTCAATGAATCGACGGTGCAAAGCTACGAAGAAGCCCTGCGCCGTGCCTTCAAGGTATTCGCCTTCCCCGGCCTGCTCAACGCCATGCGCAGCCGCGCCATGACACAACCGTTCAACTGGTGCCAGGCGGTTGAACCCTACGCCGAGCTCTACGAACAACTGGTGGCCAAGGCCTTGGGGAAACCAACCAAATAGCCACTTGAACCAACCTGGGAGGTCTTCATAGATGCCGTTACGGACTCTGGACACCTGGCCCCACGGCGCAATCATGCTGGACGCGCAACACACGCGTTTTGCCTTGTGGGCGCCAGACGCTTTTTATGTCAGCGTTGAATTGCAACACGGTAAATCCATCACCCTGCTGCCCCAGGCGGATGGCTGGTTCGAAGTCGAAGCAGCCTGCCCTGCCGGCACGCTCTACCGCTTTAACATCGATGGGGAAAACGCGGTTCCCGACCCCGCTTCCAGGGCCCAGGCCCAGGACGTGCACGGTTGGAGCCAAGTGGTCGACCCCAACGCTTACCCATGGCGCAATACCCAGTGGCAAGGTCGCCCCTGGCACACCGCGGTGATCTACGAACTGCATGTGGGCGCCATGGGTGGCTACGCCGAAATCGAGAAACACCTGCCACGCCTGGCTGAGCTGGGAATCACTGCGATCGAGTTGATGCCACTGGCGCAATTCCCCGGTGAACGCAACTGGGGCTATGACGGCGTGCTGCCCTACGCACCACACGCCGCCTACGGTACGCCCGAACAGCTCAAGCACTTGATCGACACGGCCCATGCCCATGGTTTGGCGGTGATGCTCGATGTGGTCTACAACCACTTCGGGCCCGATGGCAATTACCTGGGCCAGTACGCCAAGGGGTTCTTCCATGAAGACGTGCATACCCCCTGGGGCGCCGGTATCGATTTCGAACGCCGTGAGGTGCGGGATTTCTTCCTTGATAACGCGCTGATGTGGCTGCTCGAATACCGCTTCGACGGCCTGCGCCTGGATGCGGTACACGCCATCGATAATCCCGGGTTCTTGCAGGAGCTGGCACACCGCGTGCGTCAGCAGGTGCACGACGACCGGCACGTCTGGCTAGTGCTGGAGAACGAGCTGAACCAGGCCAGCCTGCTTAAGGAAGATTTCAACGCCCAGTGGAATGATGACTTTCATAACGTGCTGCACGTGCTGCTGACCGGTGAAACCGACGCCTATTACAGCGATTTCGCCGAACAGCCCACCGCCAAACTGGCGCGTTGCCTGGGCGAGGGCTTTATATATCAGGGCGAAACTACCCGCCACGGCCATGCACGCGGCGAACCCAGTGCAGATCTGCCGCCCAGCGCTTTCGTGGCGTTTTTGCAGAACCACGACCAGATCGGCAACCGCGCCCTGGGCGAACGCCTGCACCAACTGTGTACGCCCCAGGCGCTGAACGCGGCGACGGCTCTATTGCTGCTCAGCCCGATGATTCCGCTGATGTTCATGGGCGATGAGGTGAATGCGGCCGAACCCTTTCTGTTTTTCACCGACCATCACGGCGAACTGGCCGAGGCGGTGCGCAACGGCCGACGCAACGAGTTCGCCGATTTCGCGGCGTTTCACGACCCCGAGCAACGCGAACGCATTCCCGATCCCAACGCACTGGAAACCTTTGCGCAATCGGCGCCCTCCTTCGTCGAGAACGAGCACACCCAGCTCTATCGTCAGCTGTTGAGTCTGCGTCACCAATACATAGTGCCGCACTTGCCGGGCACTGTAGCCTTGGGCGCGCAGGTGATGGCCGAGGGAGCTGTCACGGCGCGTTGGCGCCTGGGCAACGGCAGCCTGTTGCAGATAGATTTGAACCTGAGCGAACAGCCTCTGGATCACCCCGCGCCACACCCCATCATTTTCCAGACGCCTGCCCAGCAAGGTACGCAGTTACCACCGTTGAGCGCACGCGTTTGCTTATCACCTGCCGGAGAACACTTTTGAGCGAAGCGAACCTGGAACTACTCGCCAGTCGCGCGGGCCTGGCCGTCGATTGGATCGATGCCAACGGTCGCCCGCAACACGTGCAGCCCGAGGCCTTGCGCGCCGTTCTCAAAGGGCTGGGGCACCCGGCCGATACCGACGCCGAGATCGGCGCCAGCCTGCAGGAACTGGAGCAGGTGCAACAAGACACGCACCTGCCGCCCTTGATCACCATCGACAGCGGCGCAAGCCTGGACCTGGCGAGCTACTTCGCCCCGGACACCCCGTGTCGCGTCAGCCTGGAAGGTGGTGAAACCCTGGAGCTGCGCCTGGACGGCAATGCGGTGCTGCCCGGGGTGATTGCCCTCGGCTACCACCAGGTGCATATCGATGGGCAAACCTTCACCCTGGCCGTTGCGCCCAGCCACTGCTACAGCGTGGCCGACGCGGTGGACAGCCGCCCCGCTCGCGCCTGGGGCTTGAGTGCCCAGCTGTATGCCTTGCGTCGCCGCGGCGATGGTGGCTTTGGGGACACCCTGGCCCTGGAGCATCTGGTGCGCTCGGCTGCCGAGCGCGGTGCCGACGCGGTGGCGATCAGCCCCATGCACGCAATGTTCAGCGCCGACACCGAACGTTTCAGCCCTTATTCTCCGTCCAGCCGCCTGTTTCTCAACAGCCTGTACGCCTCGCCCGCCTGCATCCTTGGCGAGCGTGAAGTGCGCGACGCTACCGAGGCCGTCGGCCTGACCGACGAACTGCGGGATTTGGAGCAACTCACGCTGATCGACTGGCCCACCGCCGCCAAGGCCAAGCAACGCCTGCTGCGTGCGCTGTATGAAGACTTCCGCCACGGCGCACATCCGCAACATGCCGACTTCCAGAGCTTCCGCCAGGCCGGCGGCGAGGCCCTGGAAAACCACTGCCGCTTCGAAGCCGTGCAAGCGCAACGTGCCGCCGCCGGCGAAGAGCTCGACTGGCGCCACTGGCCCGAAGACTGGCGCACGCCGCAGAGCCCGGCGCTGGCGCAGTTTGCTGAAGAAAACCGCGATGAGATCGGCTACTTTGCCTTCACCCAATGGTTGATCGCCCGCAGCCTGGCGCGCGCGCAACAGGCCGCCCGTGGCAGCGGCATGGGCATCGGCCTGATTGCCGACCTGGCGGTGGGTGCCGACGGTGGCGGCAGCCAGGCATGGAGTCGCCAGGATGAACTGCTGGCCGACCTCACGGTAGGCGCACCGCCGGACATTCTCAACCGTGCAGGCCAGGGTTGGGGGATCTCCGCCTTCTCCCCGGAAGGTCTCAAGCGCAATGGCTTCCGTGCGTTTATCGAAATGCTGCGGGCCAACTTCGCCCATGCCGGTGGCTTGCGCATCGATCATGTGATGGGCCTGCAACGCCTGTGGGTCATCCCCCTGGGTGCCTCGCCCCGCGAAGGCGCCTACTTGTACTACCCGGTGGACGACCTGCTGCGTTTGCTGGCGCTGGAATCCCACCGCCACCAGGCCATCGTCCTCGGTGAAGACCTGGGTACGGTGCCCGAGGGCCTGCGTGAAAAGCTCAGCGCCCGCTCGATTCTGGGTATGCGCGTATTGCTGTTCGAACAGGACCACGAAGGCCGGTTCACGCCGATTCTTGACTGGCCCGACAACGCCTTGGCCACCACCAGCACCCACGACCTGCCCACCCTCAATGGCTGGTGGCACAGCCGTGATATCGAGTGGAATATCCAGCTCGACCTGATCGACCCTCCCACCGTGGAGCAATGGAGCGAACACCGTCTGCGCGAACGTCATGCACTGCGTCAGGCCTTGAGCCAGGACCCGCAGAACTTTGTCGATGAGATCCGCAACGACACCGATCACGTGATCGACGCCAGCGTGCGCTACCTCGGCCACACCCGTGCGCCACTGGTATTGCTGCCGCTGGAGGACGCGCTGGGCATCGAAGAGCAAGCCAACCTGCCCGGCACCCTCGATACCCACCCCAACTGGCGCCGACGCTTGCCAGGCGAGGCCGCCAGCCTGCTCGACCACGACAGTGCTGCGCGCCGCCTCGAACTGTTGGCCGTGGCGCGCAACCAAGCCTATGAGCGTGACCGATGAACGTACTGCCCCTGCGCGCCACCCAGCGCCTGCAATTTCATAAAGGCTTTACCCTCGATGATGCGGTGCCGCTGGTGCCGTATTTTGCCCGACTGGGCATCAGCCACCTGTATGCCTCGCCGCTCCTGAGCGCCCGCGCCGGCTCCATGCATGGCTACGATGTGGTCGACCCCACCCGCGTCAACCCGGAGTTGGGTGGCGAGGCAGCATTGCGTCGCCTGGTCGCCACCCTGCGTGAACACAACATGGGCCTGATCCTGGATATCGTTTCCAATCACATGGCCGTGGGTGGCGCGGATAACCCCTGGTGGCTGGACCTGCTGGAATGGGGGCGCTTGAGCCCCTACAGCGAGTTTTTCGACATCCAGTGGCACTCGCCCGACCCGTTGCTCAAAGGCCAATTGCTGATGCCGTTCCTGGGCAGCGATTACGGCGAAGCCTTGCAGAGCGGAGCGTTGACGCTCAAGTTCGACGCCGCCCACGGCAGCTTCTACGCCGAGCATTACGAGCATCGCTTCCCGATCTGCCCACGGGACTACGCCTTGATCCTGGGCGGCGATGAGGTGCTCAAACCGCTGGCCGAGCGTTTCGCCGCCCTCGCCTATCACGACGATGCCTACACCGAAGCCGCTAGGCTCAAGCAGGCGCTGACCGAACGCGCCACCGAGGTCTTACCGGCCATCAAGCAACGGCTGGCCGCTTTCGATGGTCGCCAGCCTGAGGGTTTCGAGCGCTTGCATCATCTGCTTGAGCAACAGACCTACCGCCTGGCCAGTTGGCGCACCGCCGCAGACGACATCAACTGGCGGCGCTTCTTCGACGTCAATGAGCTGGGCGGCCTGCGCGTGGAGCGCACGGCAGTGTTCGAAGCCACCCACGGCAAGATTTTCGAGCTGATCGGCGCGGGCTTGATCGATGGCCTGCGCATCGACCATATCGACGGCCTGGCCGACCCACGTGGTTATTGCCGCAAACTACGCCGCCGCGTGGACGCGCTGTCGCTACAGCGCCATTTGCCGATCTTCGTGGAGAAGATCCTCGGCGAAGGCGAAACCCTGCGCGAAGACTGGCAAGTGGACGGCACCACTGGCTACGAATTCATGAATCAACTGTCGTTGCTGCAACACCATCCTGACGGTTTTGCTCCGCTGGCCGACCTGTGGACGCGCCACAGCGAACGGCCCTCGGCGTTTATCGACGAAGCCCGCTTGGCGCGCCAGCAAATCCTCAATGGCTCGTTGGGCGGCGACTTCGAAAGCGTGGCCCAGGCCCTGCTGCAAGTGGCCCGCGATGATGTGATGACCCGCGACCTGACCCTGGGTGCGATCCGTCGGGCCTTGCAGGAGCTGATTGTGCATTTCCCGGTGTACCGCACCTACATCAGTGCCAGGGGCCGCAGCACCGCCGACGACAAAGTGTTCCAGCAGGCCATGGACGGTGCGCGCAGTACCCTTAACGAAGGCGACTGGCCGGTGCTTGAGCACCTGGAAAAATGGTTGGGCGGCCAGCCTTGGCGCAATCGCCCGGTGGGCCGTGAGCGCAAGATCCTCAAACATGCCTGCGTGCGCTTCCAGCAGCTGACATCACCCGCCGCAGCAAAGGCCGTGGAAGACACCGCGTTCTATCGCTCGGCCGTATTGCTGTCGCGTAACGACGTGGGCTTCAGTACCGAACAATTCAGTGCGCCGTTGGCAGATTTTCACCAGGCCAATCAACAGCGCCTGGCTACCTTCCCGAACAATCTGCTGGCCACCGCCACCCATGACCACAAGCGCGGCGAAGACACCCGCGCACGCCTGGCGGTGCTCAGCGAGTGCGCGCCCTGGTATGCCGAACAGGTCGAACACTGGCGCAACCTCGCCGCGCCCTTGCGCGAGGGTACCGACAGCCCTTCGGCGGGTGATGAGCTGATCCTGTATCAGGTGCTGCTCGGCAGTTGGCCGCTGGAGCACAACCCGGACTTTGAGGCTTACCAGCAACGGCTCTGGCAATGGCAACAGAAAGCCCTGCGCGAAGCCAAGTTACAAAGCAGCTGGAGCGCGCCCAACGAAGCTTATGAGCAGGGTGTCGAGCGCTTCCTCAAGCGTCTACTGCTCAGCGAAGCCGGCCAAGCGCTGCGCGATGCGCTCGACAGCGCCGCTCAAGCCATCGCCCCCTCCGGCGCTCTGAACAGCCTGGCGCAAACTTTGCTTCACCTCACCGTGCCGGGTGTACCGGATGTGTACCAGGGCGACGAGTTCTGGGACTTCAGCCTGGTGGATCCGGACAACCGACGCCCGGTGGATTTCGATGCGCGCCAGCGTGCCCTGGATACCCCTCCCGATATCGGTGAGCTGTTGTTCAACTGGCGCGATGGGCGTATCAAACAAGCGTTGATTGCCCAGGTGCTGAACGCGCGCAGAGCCTGTCCCGAGCTGTTTCGCAAAGGCAGCTATACGCCGCTCGAAGTGGTGGGTCGGCACGCGGAGCGCGTGGTTGCGTTTTACCGTGAGCACCAGGGCCAACAGCTGTTGGTGGTGGTGCCGCGCTGGCCTTATCCGTTGCTGGAAAACGGTGTATTTCCCCACATCAATGCGCAGGTGTGGGGCGATACCCGGGTGAAATTACCGTTCGCCACCACAACACAAAACTGGAAGGGACTTTTTCAAACAGGCGCAGTCACACCCAACAAGGAGCTGTTGATCAGCGCTGCCCTGGGGGATCTCCCGGTCAATGTCTTTATCAATCCTGATAATCAAGAAAGCTGAACATTTTCTGTGAGGAGTTTGTGATGAGTAAAGAAGACAAACGTATTCGCGAACTGGCGCATCAGATCTGGGAGTCTGAAGGCAAGCCGGACGGTGCGCACGATCGCCACTGGGAGATGGCGCGCAAACTGGCCGAAGCCGAGGCGCTGACGCCCAGCAAGCCCAAGCCTGCCGCCAAGCCGAAAACCGCGCCCAAGGCGGCCGCCAAACTCAATCCGGTAGCCGCCAAGCCCGCGGCGAAAAAACCGACCGCCCCGAAGAAGCCAAAACCACCCGCCCCATGATTTCTCGGGCCTGCAGCCGTTATCCCAGGCTGCAGGCCCTTTTTCGTCCATGTCCTTTGCTGAAACACCGTCAGCACGGCCGCGTTCGGTCCGAGAAAAGACCCCTTGCAGGAGCAACACCATGAGCAGACCCGAGAACACCACAGCGACGCCGGATCATGAACCGTCGCGGATTCGTGAAGGTTTGCCCTTCCCGCTCGGCGCCACCTGGGATGGCCTGGGCGTCAACTTTGCACTGTTTTCTGCCAACGCCACCAAAGTGGAGTTGTGCCTGTTCGATGACTCCGGCGAAGTCGAGCTGGAGCGCATCGAACTGCCCGAATACACCGACGAGATCTTCCACGGTTACCTGCCCGACGCCCACCCCGGGCTGATCTACGGCTACCGCGTGTACGGCGCGTACGACCCGGCCAATGGTCATCGCTTCAACCACAACAAGCTACTGATCGACCCCTACGCCAAGCAACTGGTGGGCGAACTCAAATGGTCGGAGGCGCTGTTCGGCTACACCATCGGCCACCCGGATGACGACCTCAGCTTCGATGAGCGCGACAGCGCACCCTTCGTGCCCAAGTGCAAGGTTATCGACCCGGCGCACACCTGGGGCAACGATCAACCCGTACGGGTGCCTTGGGACCGCACGATCATCTATGAAACCCATCTGCGCGGTATCAGCATGCGCCACCCTTCGGTGGGCGAGTCCGTGCGCGGCACCTGCGCCGGCTTGATGGAAGACGACGTGCTCAAACATATCCGCCAGTTGGGCGTCTCTTCGGTCGAGCTGCTGCCGGTGCACGCCTTCGTCAACGACCAGCACTTGCTGGAAAAAGGCATGACCAACTACTGGGGCTACAACAGCATTGCCTTCTTCGCCCCCGACCCGCGCTACCTGGCCAGCGGCAAGATCGCCGAGTTCAAGGAAATGGTCGCGCACCTGCATGAGCAGAAGCTGGAAGTGATTCTGGACGTGGTCTACAACCACACCGCCGAAGGCAACGAGCGCGGCCCGACCCTGTCCATGCGCGGCATCGACAACGCCTCTTACTACCGCCTGATGCCCGACGACAAGCGCTTCTACATCAACGACTCCGGTACCGGTAACACCCTGGACCTGAGCCACCCTTGCGTGCTGCAAATGGTCACCGACTCCCTGCGTTACTGGGCCACCGAGATGCATGTGGACGGTTTCCGCTTCGACCTGGCAACCATTCTGGGCCGCTACCGCGACGGGTTCGACGAACGCCACAGCTTCCTGGTCGCCTGCCGCCAGGATCCAGTGCTGCGCCAGTTGAAAATGATTGCCGAACCCTGGGACTGCGGCCCCGGCGGCTACCAGGTGGGCAACTTCCCGCCAGGCTGGGTGGAATGGAACGACCGCTTCCGCGACACCGTGCGTGCGTTCTGGAAAGGCGACGACGGCCAACTGGCGGATTTTGCCGGGCGCATGACCGCCTCGGGCGAGATGTTCAACCATCGTGGGCGCCGGCCTTACAGCTCGGTGAACTTCATCACCGCCCACGACGGTTTTACCTTGCACGACCTGGTCTCGTACAACGACAAGCACAACGAGGCCAACGACGAAAACAATCAGGACGGCAGCAATAACAACCTGTCGTGGAACCACGGTGTCGAAGGCCCGACCGACGACCCTGAGATCAACGCACTGCGCCTGCGCCAGATGCGCAACTTCTTCGCAACCCTGCTGCTGGCCCAGGGCACTCCGATGATCGTCGCTGGTGACGAGTTCGCCCGCACCCAGCACGGCAACAACAATGCCTACTGCCAGGACAGCGAAATCGGTTGGGTCAACTGGGACCTGGACGATGACGGCAAGGCCCTGCTCAAGTTCGTCAAGCGCTTGATCAAGCTGCGCCTGGCCTACCCGATTCTGCGTCGTGGACGCTTCCTGGTCGGCGACTACAACGAAGACATCGGCGTAAAAGACGTCACCTGGCTGGCGCCCGATGGCAACGAAATGAACACCGAGCAATGGGAAGACAGCCAGGGTCGCTGCCTGGGCATGTTGATGGATGGCCGCGCCCAGGAAACCGGGATCCGCCGGGCGGGTGCCGATGCTACGCTGTTGCTGGTGGTCAATGCCCACCATGACATGGTCAATTTCCGCCTGCCGCCGGTGCCGGAGGGTGAGTTCTGGACGTGCATGCTCGACACCAATGAGCCGGCGATACGCGGCCAGGAGCGTTTTGACTTTGAGCATGAGTACGCCGTGACCGGCCGCTCATTGCTGTTGTTTGAACTGCAGCGTGAAGACGAGGTGTGAAATGGCGTTGCACAGTTTCCTTCAGGGCTACCGGGGCTACGCGGATACGTACGCCCTGGGTACGGCACTGAAGGCACTTCAGGAAGAAGGCCTCGATCAACTGCCGCTGCCGGGCAGCGGCGAAACCCTGGCCCGCTTCAGTCGGCTGGCCCAGGTGGCCGGCCATGACTTGCGCCTGTGCAAGTTGTTCGAAGGTCATACCGACGCGCTGGCGATCATGGCCGAACTCGACAGCCCCGCGCCGCCGCTTGGCAGTACGTGGGGCATGTGGGCGGCCGAACCACCCACAGCCAAGGTGCGTGTACGGCGCGACGGTCAGTGGCTGATCGTCGATGGACGCAAAGCCTGGTGTTCCGGCGCGGCGGTGGTCAGCCACGGCTTGCTGACTGCCTGGGACGAGGATGATCGGCAGCAGCTGGTGGCCGTGGCGATGGATCAACCCGGCGTCACGGTGTCGGACGAGGGTTGGAATGCGGTAGGCATGGCTGCCACCGGTAGCGTTGACGTTCTGTTCAACGCGGTCAAGGGTATCGCGGTAGGTGGGCCGGGTGATTACCTGTCGCGCCCCGGCTTCTGGCAAGGCGGAGTCGGTATCGCCGCGTGCTGGTACGGCGGCGCGCAACGCTTGGGCGAAGTGCTGCGCGCGCACTGTGCGCAGCGCTCGGAGCCTCACGCGCTGGCCCATTTAGGGGCAGTTGACAGCGCACTGAACAGCGCCGCTTGCGTACTACGCGCCAGCGCCGGGCAGATAGACCGCGAGCCTCGCGCCAATGCCAGGCAACTGGCCCAACAGGCACGCGCATGTATTGAAGACACCGTCGAGCAGGTCATGCGTCATGTCGGCCATGCGGTAGGCGCCGGCCCCTACTGCAAAGACCCGCACTTTGCCCGGTTGATGGCAGATTTGCCGGTGTATGTGCGGCAAAGTCATGCCGAACGCGACCTGGCTGCCCTCGGCGAACTGGTCACCGGCGACGACTCGGGACGGTGGCAGTTATGAAACCCAATCCGATTGTCGGCCAGGGCACCCCACTCAATCATTGGCAAACCTCGGCACGGCTGGCCGAGTTGCCGCACATCAGCGCCGCGCAGTTGGTACCGCAGGGGCACCGCGCGGTGATCATCGCACCGCACCCGGACGATGAAGTGCTCGGCAGCGGTGGCCTGCTGCAAGGTCTGGCCGTATTGGAGCGCCCAATCCTGTTGATCTCCGTCACCGACGGCAGCGCCAGCCATCCCGGTTCCAAACGCTGGCCGGTGGCACGCCTGGGCGTGGTGCGGCCGCAGGAGTCGGCCCAGGCCCTGCACCGCCTGGGCCTGCCGTTGCACAGCTTGAAGTGGCTGCGCGGCGGCTTTACCGACAGCAAGGTGGCCGAGCGCGAAGCCCAACTGTGCGAGTTCATCCAGCGTCACCTCAAACCCACCGACATCGTGTTCGCCACCTGGCGCGAGGATGGCCATTGCGACCACGAAGCGGTGGGCCGTGCCAGCGCCAAAGCGGCCCAGGCTGTCGGCGCCACCCTGTGCGAACTGCCGGTGTGGACCTGGCACTGGGCGACTGCCGAAGACCACCGGGTGCCCTGGCATCGGGCGCGCAAGATTGCATTGACGCCCGAGCAAGTGGCACGCAAACGCCACGCGATCCACGCGTTCGCCAGCCAGTTGGAGGGCGACCCGCAGGTCGGCCTGCCGCCGGTGCTGGCACCCTACGTAGTGGAACGCTTGCTGCAACCTTTTGAAGTGGTGTTTGTATGAGTGTGGCCACCCCGTACTTTGATCAACTGTTTGCTGGTAACGACGACCCCTGGGCGTTTCGTCAGCGCTGGTACGAACAACGCAAGCGCGCACTGACCCTGGCCGTGCTGACCCGACCGCGCTATGCCTCGATCTTCGAGCCTGGTTGTGCCAACGGCGAGCTGAGCGTCGAACTGGCGACCCGTTGTGAGCGCCTGCTGTGCTGCGACACCGCTAGCGCCGCAGTGCAACTGGCACAGACGCGCCTGACAGCGTTTGCTCATGCTCATGTAGAACAGCGCCGGCTGCCCCAGGAATGGCCCGCGGGTCAGTTCGAACTGATCGTGTTGAGCGAGCTTTGTTACTACCTTGATGCCAATGATCTGAATCGTCTGATCGATCACGCCCTGGCGGCCTTGACCGATAACGGCCAACTCCTGGCCTGCCACTGGCGCCCGCCCATTGACGGTTGCCCGCAAACCGCCGAACAGGTGCACGCCCTGCTCCAGCACCGACTGGGTATGCCACCGCTGGTACAGCACCATGACAAGGATTTTCTGCTCGATTTGTGGAGCCGCGATGGCACCTCGGTCGCGCGCCATGAGGGGTTGCGATGATCGGCATCTTGATTCCGGTGCACAACGAAGAAGCGCTGCTGGATGACTGCCTGAGGGCTGCGCAGATCGCCGCCAACCATCCGGGGTTGCACGGGGAAACGGTGCAGATCCTGGTAGTGCTCGACAGTTGCAGCGATGCCAGTGCAGCGATCGCCCAGGCGCATGATGTGCAAAGCGTCCAGGTGCAGGCACGCAACGTAGGGCGAGCCCGAGGCGTCGGCGCACGGCACTTGTTGAACCAGGGTGCGCGCTGGATTTCCTGTACCGACGCCGACAGCCGCGTGGCCCCCGACTGGCTGGTGGCTCAACTGGCCCTGGGCTGTGACGCGGTGTGTGGCACCGTGACCGTGGACGCCTGGAGTGAGGGGTTTGACCCCGCGGCGCAGATTCGTTATCACCAGGCTTACCAGGCGCGTGATGGCCATCAGCACATCCATGGCGCCAACCTGGGCGTGAGTGCCAGTGCCTATGTGCAGGCCGGCGGCTTTGAACCGCTGGCGTGCCACGAGGATGTGCAATTGGTGCGCGAACTGGAACGTTGCGGTGCTTCCATTGCCTGGAGCCATGCGCCGCAAGTGGTCACCAGCGCACGCCTGAATTGCCGCGCCCAGGGCGGTTTCGGCGATTACCTGAAAAGCCTGATGATGGTTTCGTAAAAAAACGACAAACCTGTGACACATCCTTGTCTATGCTGAGAGTGGCTTGCATAGCATCCCAGGATTGGAATGCCGTGCACTCACCGCAGCGGAGCCTGCGCTGAAGTCAAGAGCATTACCCACCGACAAGGACGTGACACCCCATGAAGCCTGCCTCCTCAAGCGAAGGCCGTCGCGGCCCCGCGCAAATCTGGAACAGCGCGCCGCAGTTGGCGCAAATCCCCTGCATCGCACTGGCTACCCTGGTACCGCCCGGTGCCCGGGTTGTGGTGATAGCGCCCCACCCTGGCGATGAAGTCCTGGCGTGCGGCGGTTTGCTGCAACTGCTCAGCACGCGCGAGCATCCGCTGAAATTGATCTCCATTACCGATGGCAGCGCCAGCCATCCAGGCTCCCAGGTGTGGCCGGCCAGGCGCTTGAGCGTAGTGCGTCCCCAGGAAAGCGCCGAGGCCTTGCGCCGCCTCGGTATGCCGTTGCACAGCCTCAAATGGATTCGCGGTGGTTTTTGCGACGACGCGCTAGCTGCCCACGAGCAGCCGATGAGCCAGTTCATTGCGCGCTACTTGCAACCTGGAGACGTGGTGTTTACCACATGGCGCAATGACGGTAATGACGACCACGATGCAGTCGGTCGGGCGAGTGCAAAAGCCTGTAGCCTGGTGGGCGCGCGCCTGTATGAATTGGCGATCTGGGCCTGGCATTGGCCGGCACGCGAGGGGGCGGTGATTCCCTGGCAACGCGCACGCAAGGTGCGCCTGGACACCTGGAGCGTGGCGCGCAAACTGCACGCCGCCCATGCCTATGCCAGCCAATTGGTCGGCGACCCGCAGATAGGCTTGCCGCCCATGCTCGCCCAAGTGTTGCTTGAGCGTATGCGCGAACCCTACGAGATCGTGTTCACCTAGGCATTGGCTCGTCTATACCTGTCAGGTTTTACAGTGGCGGCCTTTTCTATCTGCAACTAAGGTGCGACAAGTGCTGCGCCAGTTGAGGTGCGGTCGAGAAAGCCATGCCAACCCATTGCATTGCCCGGTGTTTTCAGATGCAGGTAACTCGTAGTCCCTGATCCGTAT
The DNA here is from genome assembly GCF_023127835.1 of Pseudomonas sp. B329. NCBI lineage: Bacteria > Pseudomonadati > Pseudomonadota > Gammaproteobacteria > Pseudomonadales > Pseudomonadaceae > Pseudomonas > Pseudomonas sp. B329. Next base: position 16,258 of record NZ_SPKP01000056.1, read on the forward strand.
CGCGTTCGTTGTTGCCATGGTTTTGAACCGCGCCCGCTGTTCCGGGCGACGGGACATCATTGTGCTCAAGCGAGGACGGATCATGCGCACACGGATAACTTCTTTGTTGTACTCAGCGATTATTCTGACGGCATGGCCGTTTGCCTCGTATGCGGCGTGCACGGTCAATAACACGCCAGGCAACGACACCTCCAGTTGTGACAGCGCCACCGCGCCGGGCTTTATCGATACCGGCGGCGACAACACCCTCGAACTCACCGCCACGGGTCGAGTAAGCGGGAATGTGATCTTTGGAAGCGGCAATGATCACGTGGTTGTCAACGGCCCGAGCGCGGGCATCGATGGCAACCTCAACCAGGGTGATGGCAATAACATTTTCCAGCTCAACCAGGGCAGTATCACCGGATCCATCAGCCAAGGCGCGGGCGCTGATGGGGTGGAGATTTCCGGGGGCCAGGCAGGCGCTGTCAACCAGGGCTCGGGGATCGACCGTTTTGACATGCGCGGCGGCACCATTGCCTCGCTGGAACAGGGCGACGGCCTGGACGTCTTCAACATGAGCGACGGCATCATCACCGGCGGCTTCGACGACGGCGACAATGCGACGATGACCGGCGGCACCATCGGCCGGGTCAACATGAAACTCGATGACAACCGGTTCGATATGTCTGGTGGCCGGATCATCGGCAACCTGGTGACCGGCTTCGGCAAAGACACCATCCTGATTTCAAACAACGCGTTCGTGGGCGGCAATATCAGCGTCAGCGGCGGTGACGATCAGGTGATCATTTCCGGTGGTGAGGTTAACGGGCAAGTGTTGCTCAGCTTCGGTAACGATGAATTTATCTGGTCCGGCGGCAACCTGCATTCCTCCGTGTTAATGGGGGCCGGCGACGATACGGCGCTGCTTCAGGGGCTGGTGGCTGAGCAAGTGGCGGCTGCGCAGCTGATAGATGGTGGCGTGGGGATTGACGCCCTGACCCTGGACAACACCAAAACCGCTGATCCCGGCCTGTTTGCCAACTGGGAAAGCATTCGCCTGGACAACGGCTCACAAATGAACCTGGGCGGGACGTTGACTCTGGGGGACAGCGAGACTGGCACCGGCGCCCTGCTCATTGATAGCACCAGTGCACTGCTGATCAACACGGGCGGGATCAATCCGTTTACCGCCGGCCAGTTGGTCAACGTGACCAACAGCGGCACCCTCGACATGGTCACTGGCAGCACCACCGCCCGTGACACCTTGACCATCAACGGCAACTACACCGGCAACGGCGGGCGTCTGGCGCTGCAAACCGTGTTGGGAGCAGACGACTCGGCCAGCGACAAACTGGTGGTCAGCAACGGCACACTGCAGGGCAACACCACCCTGTTGATTACCAACCTTGGGGGCGCCGGCGCGGCGACGTTACAAGACGGCATCCAGGTAGTGCAGGCGCTCAATGGCGCCAGCGGGCCTGGCACTGCCTTTACCTTGGGCAATACGGTAACGGCCGGGGCGTTTGACTACTACCTGTTCAAAGGCGCGAGCACGGCTGGAACCGAGCAGAGTTACTACCTGCGCTCCACGATTCCGGTCACACCGCTGCCCGAACCAGAAGGGCCGGTCACGCCAGTGCCTGAGCCGGTGGTTGGAACCCCGCCCCTGCCGTCTAACCCCACTGACAAGGAGGTCCCGATCTATCGCCCCGAAGTACCGCTGTACTCTGTGTTGTTTCCTGCCGCGCAGCAAATCGTGCAGGGCATGCTCGGCACGTATCACGAGCGCATGGGCGATCAGAGCCGGCAACAGCAAACCGGCGTCATGCCGGCAGGTTGGGGCCGGGTCTACGGCAGCAGCAGCCGCCAGAGTCTCGCCGGTGCGGTCAACCCTACATTGGACGGTTCGCTGACAGGGTTCCAGGTCGGCACCGATGTGTTCGCCAGCCTGCTGGACAACGGTGTGTTGCAGCGCCTTGGGTTCTTCGTCGGTCACAGTCGCCTCAAAGGCAATGTAAAAGGCTTCAACGGCGGCTGGGAGAACAAGGACGCCGGCAAAACTACCTTGCGCGGCGATAGCCTGGGGGTCTACTGGACACTGATCGGCGCCAACCAGGCTTATCTTGACCTGGTGTTGATGGGCACCCGCTTTGATGGCAACAACGAGTCAGCGCGTGGCGTCAAGATGAAAACCCGCGGGCATAACGTTACCGCCTCCGCCGAAGTGGGCTGGCCGTTCGCGCTGAGCGCTCGCTGGATTCTGGAGCCCCAGGCGCAGTTGATCGTCGGCAAAACCAAGCTCGATAGCCAAAACGACGGTATTTCCCACGTTTCCTATGACGCCGATACCAACGTCACTACGCGCCTGGGTGTGCGCTTGCGCGGCGATTACACCGTCAATGGCCTGCCGCTGCAGCCTTATGTGCGTGCGAATGTCTGGCATTCCAGCGCTGGGGACAACAGTGTGATATTCAACGATGTGACGCGTATAGACACCGAACAGAAATCCACCACGATGGATGCCAGCCTCGGGGCAACCCTGCAAGTTGCCCAGGGCATCAGCCTGTACGGTGAAGTCGGTTATGACCGCAACCTGGACAGCAATAGCTTCAACGGCCGCCATGGGACGCTCGGCGTAAGAATGGATTTCTGACCCAGAAACCGCTGTAGGAGCGAGCAAGCTCGCTCCTACACGGCCATGTAAGACTTTTTCCCAGAGCTTGGATCTGCCACACTGATGCGAATAATTATCAACAGATTTTTTATTTGCCACGGATGGCCTTTGGGAGCCCTATATCCATGTCTGTGCAACAACGCGTCAGCAACGTTTTTTCACCCAGCTCAATGGCGATGGCGATCTGCCTAGCAACCTCACAAGCGGCCCTGGCCGCCGACGCCGAAGCCCCGGCCACCATTGAGCTGGGCGCCACCCAGGTGTCGGGCCAGCAGCTTGGCGCAACCACTGAAGGCAGCGAGTCATACACCACCGGCTCGATGAAGACTGCAACCAAACTGCCGCTGACCCTGCGTGAAACCCCACAAGCTGTCACCGTGATTACGCGCCAGCGCATGGATGACCAGGCCATGACCAGCATCAACGACGTGGTCAACGCAACGCCCGGGTTGTTCCTGAACTACTCCAACGGCCCCGGCCGGCAGGCTTACACCGCACGCGGCTTCAATGTCGACAACCTCATGTATGACGGTATCCCCAGCGGTTACAACGGCGCGTCGGTGGGCGCCCAGCCAAACCTGGCGATGTTCGACCGCGTCGAGGTGGTGCGCGGCGCTACCGGCCTGGTGACCGGCGCGGGCAACCCTTCGGCCGCCATCAACCTGATCCGCAAGCGGCCCCTGGACGAACAGAAAGTCACCCTCACCGGCGCCGCCGGCAGCTGGGATGACTACCGTGGCGAATTCGACGCCTCCAGCCCGCTCAACCCCAGTGGCACCTGGCGCGGTCGCGTCGTCACGTCCTACCGCGACGCCAACAGCTTTATCGACAAGGCCGAGCAGGATCACGGCCTGTTCTACGCCGTCACCGAAGCCGACCTGAGCGAAGACACCACTCTCACCCTCGGCTACTCGAACCAGAAGGACAAGACCAACTACTTCTGGGGGGCTTCGATGGTCGGCCTGGATGGCCATCACCTGGACCTATCGCGCTCCTACAACCCCGGTACCGACTGGGAAAACAAAGACCAGGAAATCAATACCGTGTTCGCCGAGCTGCGCCAGCGCCTGGCCAATGACTGGAGCCTGCAGGTCAACGCCAATTATTCCGAACAGGACGCATTGTTCTCCGGCTCCTACCAATCGCGCTGGACGAACAAGACCCTCGCCCGCACGGTGTATCAGGCCCGCTATGATGAAAACCAGGCCGGCGTCGACGCCTTTGCCAGCGGCCCGTTCGAGGCGTTCGGGCGCACTCATGAACTGGTGGTGGGCGCCAGCAAGCGCATCTACGACATGACCACTCATAACTACAGCCCGTATGAAATGAACTGGCCGATCAATGCCGGCAAACCGAACTTCACCCGCACCAATAACGCTCGTGAAGTCACCACCCAGGACGGTTTCTACCTGACCTCGCGCCTGAGCCTGGCTGACCCGTTGAAGCTGATCCTTGGCGGGCGCTTGGATTGGTATGACTATGACAACCGTGATGGCGACGGCGACTACAAGGTTACCCGCAACCTCACCCGCTACGCCGGCTTGATCTACGAACTGAACGACCAGCACTCGGTGTATGCAAGCTACAGCGACATCTTCACGCCACAGAAAGAGAAGAGCACTGCCGGCACCCCGCTCAAGCCCATCGTCGGCAAGAACTATGAAATCGGCCTCAAGGGCGAATACCTGGGGGGCGCGTTGAATGCGAGCGTGGCGCTGTTCCGCGTTGACCAGGAAAACCGCGCCGTGCAGATCGTTGTGCCGAACTGCCCACAGGCCTCATGCAACCAGGCCTCGGGGGAAATCCGCAGCCAGGGCATCGACTTCGAACTGCAAGGTGCCTTGACCGAGAACTGGCAAGTCGGCGGTGGCTACACCTACGCGCGAACCCACACCATCAAGGACGACGCCAACCCGCAGAAGGTCAACAAGCAGTTCGACACCGACACCCCCGAACACCTGTTCAAAGTCACCACTCGCTATAACTTCCAGGGTCCACTGGAAAAACTCCGGGTCGGCGGCAACATCTCCTGGCAGAGCCGCATGTACAACGACATCAAGCTGGCCGATGGCAGCACCTACCGGCTCAAGCAAGGCGGTTACGCCGTCACCGACCTGATGGCCGGCTACCGGGTCAACCAACACCTGGACCTGCAAGTCAATGCCAACAACATCTTCGATCGCCGGTACTACCAGTCCATTTCCAACGATGTGGACTATGGCGGCGACTCCTATGGCAGCCCACGCAACATGATGCTGACCGCCAAATACAGCTTCTGATTCCAGGCTGTACCGTGGGAGGGCCTGCGCCCTCCCACTCAAGTCCCCTTCCCGCCTGCCGATAACCGATTGCCGGATCTGATCCGGTAAAAAACGCTGCACCTGACTTGCTATCGACCAGCGGCCCTCGTGGCACGCCACATGCTTGGTTGCTGGCATCACTACATGGAGTAACCGTGAATGCCCCTTCGCACACGCTTCCAGGAGCACTATCGCAAGGCCGACCGCATCATGCTGGCATTGATCTGGCTGATGTTCCTGTTCTCCCTGGGGTTGGCGTTCTGGCATGACACCTTGCTCCAGGCGCTGATCGTCGGTGGCGGCACCGGCATGGTGCTGACGGCGCTCTACCGTGTCATCGGCGGCACCCGCGTGATGCGTTGCGCACTGGGCGCCGGCTTGATGGTGATGGCGGCGTTGCACATCAATCAGGCACACGGGGTGATCGAATCCCACTTCGGCATTTTCGCGCTGTTGGCGGTGTTGACCTTCTACCGTGACTGGCTGCCGATCCTGGTGGCGGCGCTGACCATCGCCGTGCACCACCTGGTGTTCCATGCGCTGCAGCACCAGGGTTTGCCGGTGTTTGTGATGGAGCATCACGGCGGCTGGACGATGATCTTCGTCCACGCCTTCTATGTGGTGATGGAAACCGTGGCCCTGTTGTACCTGGCGGTCCACAGCCAGGCGGAAGCTGTCGAAAGCCAGGAAATGCTTGAGAAGATGCTCGCTGTAACTTCACAGTTCACCGAGCAAAGCGCGCAGGGTGAAGACAAGGTACGCGTGTCCCTGGCCAAGCGCTTCGACCACTTCCTGCAACAACTGACTCACCTGATCGACGGTGTCGCCCGCGACTCCCACGGCCTGGGGCAACTCGGCCAGGAACTGGCCTGCGCCAGTGGCACCCTGGAAAAAGGTGCGCGGCATCAACTGGTGCAGATCGGCGAAATGAACGGTTCGATGCAGCGCATGGAAGACGCCATGGGCCACATTACGGTGCAAGTCGAACAAGCCGTGGAACACGCCGGCCAAGCCAGTCAGCAAATTGTTCGCGGCCAGGAGAGCGTCGGCCGCGCCCAGCTTGAAATCAGCCAGTTGGCCTCACGCATCAACGGCACTGAATCCACCGTGCAATCGTTGGCCGTGCAGGCCGAGCAAATCGGCTCGGTGCTGGAAGTGATCAGCAGCATCGCCAACCAGACCAACCTGCTGGCCCTCAACGCGGCCATCGAAGCCGCCCGCGCCGGCGAGCAAGGCCGCGGGTTTGCCGTGGTCGCCGACGAAGTGCGCAGCCTGGCACAGCGCACCGCCCTCTCCACCCAGGAAATCAAAACCATCATCGAGGGCCTGCAGCATGGCAGCCGCGAGGCCGTCGAAGCCATGCACGCCAGCCGCGAAGGCGTGGAGCGTTGCGTGCAAGACAGCCAATTGGCGGTGCAGATGCTCCGGGCGGTCGGCGAGGACATTGCGCATATCGATCAACTTAATGGCCGCATCGTCGCGACCACCCGCGAGCAGACCTCGGCGAACCTGGAGATCGTCGGGCGCTTGCAGTCGGTGCAGAGCATCGCCCAAAGCACCGCCGACGATGTCGAAACCCTGGCGCGCAGCAGCGAACGCCTGCCGCCGATTGCGGTGCGCCTGGATGCATTGGGGCGCAGGTTTCATCCTTGAATGCGCCGGTACGCTCCCCGTGAGGCTTTTCGCTGCACATCATCGCCTTCCGCTCGCACACAGCGAAACTCCTGCACCGTCTTTCGGTCGATGCTTTCAAGAGACCGATAGCGCCTCAGATGCCTTGTGTGTGCGTGTGTGCGTGTGTGTGTAATGAATGCTGCGGAGACAGCCATGAAAGAAGCCTTCAACGATTTGCCCGGCCCCATAAAGCGACAGGCTGACAGACTCCTTCGCGAGATCGAACTCGCGGGGTCGATGATTCTTGCAGTCAAAGGGGGGGCCAAAGCCCAGGGGTTTGTTCTGGGAATAAACTGCTGTGAGGGTCTGACATCCGAGCGCTGTGAGCAACTGGCAAGCCATTTTGACAGCGTTGTAGAGCACAAGCTGAGGTCGCTGACACTCGGGTTTTAGCGTCAGCGGGATGAACTCTGTCGGCACGCAGAGTGGATCAATGCTATCGCTACCCCCGGCCGCGCTTTTAAAGCTGCGAACAACCTCCTACACTGCCGGGAATTTCCCTGCATCTGCGCCGCCTCGCTCTTGTGCCCTACCCTTCAGGATTACAGACATGCGCCTGGCCGATTTCATCCTTGAGCACCTCGAACCGATTCTGCAAGCCTGGGAAGATTTCGCCAGAACCCTCGACACCCCGGGCGAGGACCTCGACAGCGTGGCGCTGCGCGACCATGCCGAGCAGATGTTGCGAGCCATCGTCAGCGACCTGCGAACCAAACAGACCCGCCAAGAGCAAATCGCCAAGGCCCAGGGCCTGGCCCCCGCGGAGGAGCAGGAGACCGCGGCAGAAATCCACGCCATCACGCGGTTGATGGCCGGCTTCACTATCGATCAGATGGTGTCGGAATACCGCGCCCTGCGCACCAGCGTGGTCAGCCAGTGGATGCGCCAGATCAAGGACGGCACGCCGATCAACGTTGACGACATGACCCGTTTCCACGAGGCCATTGACCAGGCCCTCGCCGAGTCCATCGCCAGCTATTCGCGCGCGGTCGAGGCATCGCGCAACGTGTTTCTGGGCATCCTCGGCCACGACCTGCGCACGCCGCTCGGCGCGATCCTGCTGGGTGCCGACGTGCTGCGGCGCTCCCAGGATGCAGGCCCCAAGGCGAACAAAGTGGCCAATCAGATCTACACCAGTGTGCGCCGAGCGAGCAAGATCGTCGGCGACTTGCTCGACCTGACCCGCTGCCAGATGGGGCCGGGCATTCCGGTCAGAACGGCCGATATAGACCTCTCACCGCTTTGCCAGCGTGTCGTTGAAGAAATCCGCACGTTTCATCCTGAAGCGATCATCCTGTTCGATTCGAAGACCCAGGCGTCGGGCCAGTTCGACGGCGCCCGAATGGAGCAGGTGTTCTCGAACATCGTCAGCAACGCCGTGCAGCATGGCGACACCACGCGGCCTATCCAGGTCGAGTTGGAGTTACAGGAAGATTTCGCGGTATTTTCCGTGCACAACAGTGGAGAGGCGATACCTGAGGATGTGCTGCCGTTCATCTTCAACCCCATGGGCCGCTTCTCTCAGCGTACTGCCGTCAATCACGGCCCCACAGAGGGCTTGGGCCTGGGCCTGTTCATCGCCTCGGAAATCGTCGCTTCCCATGGCGGATCGATTGAGGTCAGCTCTGATACCGAACACGGCACGGTGTTTCATGTGCGGCTTCCCCTCAATTCGATAGCCTAGGTATCAACACAGCTTCGGCGCGACCCTGAACCGATGGGAAGGGGCAAGCCCTAATACCAGTCAGTTAAGCGAACGAAATGCTCAAAGCAGCGCAGATCAAATGTGGGAGCGGGCTTGCCCGCGAAGACGTCGGCCCAGTAAACATTGGTGTTGACTGACCCACCGCTTTCGCGAGCAAGCCCGCTCCCACAGGAGATCTACGTTTAACTGACCGGCATGGTTATATTCTGAACCCGGTCAACAAGAACAAGTCGATTTGGTTGACGACGCAAGGGCTGGAGCGAGGCCGGCAACTGGCTGATCGGTTGTTTGGAACAAAAACTCAGGTAAAGGACAACCTGTACCGCACCTCCACCAGTGTGACGCCGCCCCTCTCAATCTTGAGTTCGCTGCCTGCGTCCTCGACACAACCGACCCTGCGATAAAAGCGCATGGCCCGTTCATTGCGGGCCAGGACCCAAAGCGTCAGGCAGTCATACCCCTGCTGAACCAACGCCTGCAAGCCCGCGTTCCACAGCGCCAGCCCGACGCCCGTTTGCCAATACCTGGTCAGAACATAGATGGCCATAACCTCCCCTGCATTTGCCCCGGCGGCCTCTTCGTCACGGCTGGCGCCAACGGCTATCCACCCGACAATCTGCTGGTCCACCTCTGCGACCCATACACCAGGTTCGCCCGCGGCTATCGAGCGACGCCAATAGGCTTCGCGCTGAACCAGGGTGGCCTGCAACCCGTTCAAGTAGTCGGTGGGCATCAGGTCGCGATACGCCTCTTGCCAACTGCTGATATGCACTTGGGCAATGGCGTTTGCGTCGGTGGGTAATCCTCTGCGAATCATGCGTGCTCCTTCCCTCGTGCACTGAATCTTGTCTTCGCAGTATGACTGCGGGCTTATGACGAAATCAGTTTCGCCGGGGACGAAATAAAGATCCTGCGCTCCGGCACGCAGATGCACTGCCAGCCTCATTGCTGTCCCTGCCGACTGCCCCTATCCTCAACGCTCTCGTCCGACCAAACCCGGAGCCGCCATGGACCTCGCCACCCTCGCCCTCTTCTTGCCTGCCTGCTTCGCCCTGAACATGGCGCCTGGCCCCAACAACCTGCTGTCGGTAAGCAACGCCACCCGTTACGGCTACCGCACCTCCTGCCTCGCAGGTCTCGGTCGGTTGCTGGCCTTTGCCGGCATGATCGCCCTCGCCTCCGCCGGGTTGGCGGTGGTGCTGCAAACGTCGGAGTTGTTGTTTTACGGGATCAAGATACTTGGCGCGGCGTACCTGTTTTATCTGGCGTATCAGCTATGGCGTGCGCAACCACAGACAGAGTCACAAACAGCCGCTCACCAGGTCGGCTTATGGGCCCTGGCACGGCAGGAGTTTCTGGTGGCGGCGGGCAACCCGAAAGCCATCCTGATCTTCACCGCTTTCCTGCCGCAGTTCGTGGTACCTGACCAACCCATCACCGCACAGTTCGCCCTGCTGGGCGCGATGTTCCTGGCCCTGGAATGGATCGCCATCAGCGCCTACGCCTACATGGGCCTGCATATGCGCCGCTGGTTTGCCGAGCCAAGGGGCAAGCGCATCTTCAATCGTTGCTGCGCGGGGCTGTTGTCAGCGGCGGCGGCAGTGTTGTTAACGGCGCGCAGGGCGTAACCCAACCACTGTAGGAGCGAGCTTGCTCGCGAAGGCCGCCAACGTTGGCACGGGGTGCCTGGATAAAAGGTGGCGCTCTTGGGTTTGCGTGAGCACGTTGACGCAGACAGGCATTGACGTAGAATCGCCACCCCAAAAATTCAGCGCGCACAGCGAGAAGGAGCTTAGATGCGACGGGTGATGATTGTGGGTCAACCTGGGTCAGGCAAAAGCACCTTGGCGCGCAAGCTTGGTCAGTGCACGGGTTTGCCGGTCGTTCATATCGACACTATCCACTGGCAGCCAGGGTGGATCGAACGCAGCCGCGACGCGAAGACGCAGCTTTGCCTTGAGGTCGAGGCCCGTGAACGCTGGATATTCGAAGGAGGCCATTCAACCACTTGGGACAACCGGCTGGCCCGCGCAGATCTGTTGATATGGATTGACCGTTCGGCGACGCTCCGATTCTGGCGCGTATTGCTCAGGACGCTGCTCAAACGCGGTCAGACTCGGCCTGACTTGCCGGAGAACTGCCCCGAACGACTGGCGAACCTGCCGGAGTTTTTTAGATTCATGTGGCAGACCAAAGAGTCAGCACGAGTAAAGATGCAACAACTCGTGGAGGCTGCCCCACCCGCCTGCCGTGTGGTTCATCTGCGGTCCAATCGGGACACCCGGATATTTCTTGCGAGCATTGGACGTTCGATTGGCCGGACAACGCCAGATTGATCGTCGGCTGACGGCTTCACTCCGTCGTTAATGTTGCCGCACCCCGCATAAGCGTGGGTGCTCAACATCAATAACATCGCAATGATGCTCCAGGCGGCGTCATTCCTTGGTCAAATCAACCAACGGCGTCTGCCGCACCTCAGTCTCACGCCCATCCTGAATTTCGCTGACCTGCTTCAAAGCCTTATCAACAGCGGCCTTGTCCGCCAACAGGCTGTAGCTGATGCGGAACTGCTTGTGTTCCTTCGGCCCGATTGTCGGCACCAGATTCAGTGGCCGCTGATAACGACGGTTGTAGGAAAAACTCGTCCCCGGCTCCAGCCCCGTGACATAGCCCTGGCCTTGGGTGTCGGTGTTTTTCCAGAGGGAAAACACCGGCAGTGTCTGTGTATTGAAGCCAACCGAAACGCCCAGGCTGCCGGCCTTGTTATGCAGCACGGTCAAGGTATCGCCCTTGGCATCGGCATATGGCACCACGTTGTAGACTGTTTCGTCATAGTCTTTGGTCGGTGCGCGATAGGTTTGCCAGTCGGCCAATTCGCCCTTGGCCTTGTCATTGAACGGCGACACCTGCTTCACCGGCGCTACGAACCGCGCGCCCTGCTCCAGGAACGGGGTGCTGAAGTTACTGTGATACAGCGCCTGGTATTCCTTCGGATAGTCGCCGTTGTTGGTCAGGGTGTCGTTGAGGGCAAACACCACACTGCCAGGTTGGGTAACCAGTTCGGTCGCGACAGAGAAGTCGACCTTCTTGAACGCCTGCTCTTTCAGCTCGCCGCGCAAGGTGATGGCATACGGTGGTTTTTCATCGATATGCAGCGTGACTTTATTCGCAGGAATATTGGCGGCCCGCCCGTGCAGGGTCAGCAGTTCGCCGTTGTCCATGCCAGGGTGGCCGACCCACTCGTAGCCGCAGCGGGTGACCAGCTCGTTGAAACCTTCCAGCCAGCCCAGTCCACCGCGGCCATTGAGCTCGACGAACGACGGATTGACCACTTCCTTGACCGGCGAATCCCAACCCATCCGCACATCGCCGACCGAAGCCTGCAACACGTTCATACCGCGAGTCGGCACCACCGAAAGCTTCATCGTGCCGTTATCGATATCAACGATGCTCACCCCCTCCTGCCGACCACCGTGCAAGGTGCGCAGGGTAACGCTGAAGGGCTTGTCGGTTTGCACGCCGAGCTGCTGGCTGGTGATTTGCCAGTTCTGGGCGGCTTTGTCGGTGTCGAGCAGGACGTAATCCCAGGCCATGGCGTGGGAGGCAGCGGACAGTGCGCTGAGGGCAACGAGGAGTTTTAGCGGGGTCATGGCGGTCGCCTTTCTTGGAGTTGTATGCGATTTATAAACTCGATGAAACGTTTCAGCAAGCTTAAAAAACGAGATAGTGTGGGGAAATATCAAGAAGAGAATGAGGCTAGTCGGGAGCAGACTGCAGCGAGAATGTGGGGTGAGCGGCGTTCGAGCTTCAGTCCATCCATGCCGGTTACAACCTTGGCGTTGATCATCTCCTGCACCGGCGCTTATAGTCCCCCGGTCGCCCATGTGGCGATCAGGTTTGGCGACCTGATTATCGGTAAATCATTGCATTTATCGGAGTTTCAAAAATGGAAAGATATATCCCTCTTACTGGAATCGATCGGGTTCCAGCGTCCCTGCTCATTGACTCGCAAGCACCGCTCGATATGCTGCAAGCGATGGCTGAGTATCGTATTCGTACGTGACTCAACTATTGGAAAACATCGCTTTTCGGGGCGAGGTGGAAGCTGACTGCGTGGTGCTTTCGGATTTTGCTCAACTACTGGCGATACCGTTGCGGGATGGGTGTGATCTGATGGATGTTATCGCGCGTCGATTGCGGGAGCAGGCTTCGGAGGTAGAAGCGCACTCTACAACGGTTAGCTAGAAAGGGCTCCGTGCGCTGGAGCAAGGCAGGCCAGCGCGTGGAGGAGAAACTGGTTATTTCTCACGGGCCGTAAACGGCCAGAAGCGGACGTTCAATACAGGCTAGTAAGGGGAGACACTCGCTCTCATCTTGAGGATGCACAGTAGCAATACATCATTTATTCCCGAGATGCGGTCGCCCCCCATCAGTCTTTGACTGGGACACCCAAAGCCTGCACAATTACCAACTTTGTTCGCGACAGGAAGTCTGCCAACGGATTGTAGTTCTGGGAAATGCCAGTATCGGCAAATCTACCCTCGCCCGCATCCTCGGCAAGCGCCAGAGCCTGCCATCAGTGTATCCCGATTTGTAATCGAGCATGAAACCTTGCGCCCACTCTTCGGTTTTCGAAGGTGTAGCAGTTCCATTGCGATTGTCATTGTTGAAGTAGAAATTTTTCATTTCCAATGTGGCTGTTCCGTCACTCAGGAAGTCGGCATAAGCCTGGGCACTCAACATAATGCTGTTCAGCACAAAAGTCGTAGCGATTGCTTTTTCGACCACTTACAGTACTCCTGCTCTTCTTATTTTAATTAGATCAACAAACACAAAAGCTCCCCCATCCACTACGAAGCAAATAGAGGATAACTGGAAATACTTAATACGGCCCCCACTTTATTTCCACGGCGATGATCAGTACGACCACGCAGATCACCATCCAAACAGCAACCAGTGGTGCGACAAATTTCACCCACTTACCGAAGGGTACTCCTGCCACAGCAAGAACTCCCATCAATACTCCGGATGTCGGATTTATACAGTTAACGATTCCCTCACCGAACAAGACAGCATGGACAACCACTTGCCGCGTCAACCCGATCATGTCGCCGATAGGGACATAGATCGGTATAAGCAACGCCGATTCACCAGAGCCGGAAGAGATCGCAAAATGCATCAGAGCCGCACTAAAATACATCCCTATTGCTGCCATTGCTGGATGTAGCGGGGCTAATAAATCAGCCAGGCACCCGACAATGGGGTCAAGGATTTTGCCATTATCCAAGACGATCGATATCGCACGTGCCATGCCAACAATGAGTGCTCCAGATACAATTCGGGAACAACCACCAAGAAAGCTATTGGCTATTTCAGACGCCGAAAGCTTTCCAATCATTCCTGCAACAATAGCCATCAATACAAACATGGCTGTCATTTCAACTTCACCCCATTTCATGGTCATGGAACCATAAATGAAGGTCACTAAGGAAATGGATGCGAAAGCCAGAATAATCCAGTGGCGGGTTGTCGCCTTCGATTCTTGACGGGACACCTCGATAACTACAGGACGCTTTTCTCCGTTTTTTCGACAAGCCCGCATATAAATCGTCAAAAAAACAATACAGGTCAGGATAAAAAGACCTGAAGTGATCCCGCGCAACCCAAAACCGGAAAACAGCGGTAGTTGTGCAAGCCTCTGGGTAAGCCCGGTTGTCACTGGGTTGGTAAGCGCCACATTGTAACCAGAGGCACACGTCAGGTAAACCAGTGATATCCCAAAGATGGGATTCAAACCCAGGGATTTAGCCACCAGCAGACCAATCGGGACGAAAGCAACAACCGCATTGACCACAACTCCCGTTGTACCAAGCACCCCAAAGATCAATCCAAATATAATAATTATCAAATAATCATTAAGTTTTGTACTGTTTGCTATTCCATTTAAAGCTTGATGAATAGCACCGGTGCTCTCAAGTACAGCCAAAGCGCCGCCCGTAAACAGTATCAGGAAAATGATCGGTGCTGAGCTTTGCAAGCCTGTGGCTATCGCGGTAAAAACTCCTAGCGGATGAACGCCATTTTGGGCAACCGGATGAAGACTTCCCGAGATGACAAATGAAATGCCATCACGCGTTTCACGATCAAACACTCCCGCTGGAACTACCCAGGTTGCAATAGCGGCAACCACCAAGATTATGAAAAGAAAAACATAGGGGCTCTTGGTTTCTTGCTTTGTGCGCTTTGAGGCGTTGCTTGTTTCCTCAATGGCCGTTTTTGTATTTATCATAGCCTTTTCCTCGAGTTATCCTGGTAGATTCAAAGTCTCTGGATCAGCTCGGCGAGAAGTGCAGCCCGTACTGGCAAGTCTGAGATAATGATGTGTTCATGAATTGCATGCGGCCCGACACCGGTGGCTCCAAGTCCATCCAGGGTGGGTACGCCGACTGCGGAGGTAAAGTTTCCATCACTTCCCCCGCCCACCGAGGCACCTTCAATTTGAATACCAAGTGCGTTTGCTGCCTCTTGAGCAACAGCAAAAAGCGCCTGGTTTGTAGGCGTATATTCAAGTGGTGGCCGAACCAGGCCGCCAGTTACAGAAATCTGCGCACCGACCAAGTATGGCTTCATTTCTTTAACCAACGATTCGATACGCCGAGCCTCCGACTCACTGCTAACGCGTAAATCGACATTCAACTCAGCGCTGTCTGCAACAACATTCGTCCGCTGGCCACCCTTCGCGATTCCCACATTCAGTGTTGTTCCCAACTCAGGGGCATTCAAGCCATGCAGAAACAGTATCTGCTCGGCCATCTCATGTACTGCACTTACCCCTTCCTCCGGATTGTTGCCGGCGTGGGCCGCACGACCTTTGATCTTGATATCGAAACGCCCTGTTCCTTTACGTTCGGTCTTGAGTGCATGGGTATGTGAGGTAGCCGGTTCGACAACGAGTACCTGCTCACACAATATCGCTTCACTTTCAATCCACTCCCGAGAACTCGGACTGCCGAGTTCTTCATCGCTTGAGCATAAAAAGCGGATCTCCCGGTCCTTGAGCAAGTCGAGATCAATCAGGGCCTTGGTCGCCCAAATGGCCTGAACAAGCCCGGCCTTCATGTCCAAAACGCCTGGGCCGTATAGCTTGCCGTCCTCCACCTTTATTGGCAGACGCCCAATATCCCAGACCGTGTCAAAGTGCCCTAGGATTGCCGTGCGCCTTGAACCTTGACCGGCCGTGAAAACGAGATGGTTTCCGTATTCGTCACGTGGAACGACCTCTGCGGTAGCGTCAATACGCCGCATCATGATTTCCTGAAGCACTTCACCGCAGGCATCAACCGCCCGTTTATCTGTAGAGGGTGACTCAGCACTGACAAGCATCCTTAAATCGGCGAGAAGACTGTCGGAATGCCGGTGGAGGTACTCTTGTACGATACTCATGTTTTTGGCCTGTCATGCGTTAATGAAGCCTGAGTATGGAATGCCT
This sequence comes from Pseudomonas sp. B329, assembly GCF_023127835.1. Lineage (NCBI taxonomy): Bacteria > Pseudomonadati > Pseudomonadota > Gammaproteobacteria > Pseudomonadales > Pseudomonadaceae > Pseudomonas > Pseudomonas sp. B329. The sequence goes on from NZ_SPKP01000056.1 coordinate 32,082, forward strand.
CCATGGCTTGAAAAATAAGAAGCGCGCCACTAAATTGTTGCCCTCAGGTCAACAGTTGGCTGCCGCCGTAGGGCTGAGAAATGGACAACGAACTCCAAGAAAAGCGTCTGGGCTATCTCCACGAGGTTGGGCTTCAAGGAGGTATTCGCAAGGCAGCCGATGTGCTGAACGTCAATCCCTCCGTTATCAGCCGTCAGGTTGCGCTCCTCGAACGCAGCTTGCATCTATCGCTACTTGAACGTCGTGGGCGAAACGTGGTGCTGACGGAGGCCGGCAAGCTTCTTTCGGATCATTTCTCGGAAACTCAAGAACGCCGAGAGGCGCTAACCAAGCACTTGAATGACCTTCGATACATGCGGGGCGGGACGGTAAACCTTCGTATCGGGCCGGGCATGGTTGCAAACTTTGTGGGCAACGAGTTGCGTGAGTTCTCCAAGGTCTACCCGGACGTCTTTGTAGACATCAGTTCAGGCGACATGAGCACTACGCTGATGATGCTCGTACGTGGGGAAGTAGACATGGCTTTATCCTTTGGCCCTATCGAAAACGTGTCTCTTCAACGACGCAGTTTTACCAGAGGCCCCATGTGCGCCATCGTTCCCAATGATCATCCATTAAGAGACTTCACTAGCATTCCCATAAGCGAGCTGGCACACCATAGGCTCATAGCGCTGACAAATACGTACGGCATACAACGCTATATCAATAAGATGTTCGAGTCCGAAAACGTGGCGTTCACCCCTGCATATCGCTGTAACCAGCAGTCAGTTGCGATAGCTTTATGCCAAGCCGGTCTTGGGGTAGGTTTTATGACAGCTCAATCACTTGGGCAACAAGCCGGGAATTCAAAGCTTATAGCTATACCACTTGATCACCCGATCGCGAGGGAATCACAGTGTCATATTCTGCGTAGCTCAGATCGCCGACTACACCCCGCCTCTGAACATCTATGGTGGCTACTCGTAAACCACCTGGAAAGGACTCAAAGCGAAGGGGCTACGTAAACCTTTTCTTCGTGGCAGCGTGGACGCTCTGAGGTGCCGCAGCAGTCTGGACTCTAACCTTGAGAATTCTCCGGACTATCGAGCCTGTATCCCGGTCCCGCCAAGACGGGGAGCGGATGCTCGGCTGATAGATAGCAATCGGCCATTTGGCGCCTGTCTAGAATGTCAGCTATTGGTCGGCAACGCTCACTTGCGACAGGCTGCTTTGGGTCAAGTTCTGCCTGTGGCCACCGACAGCTTTTGGCCGAAATCCGCCGATCCCCCTCCTCCCAACAAATCCAGATCTAAACCCGCACCTCATCAAACCCCATGCCGCTCCACCAAAAAATCCACAAACGCCCTCACCCGCGCCGGCATCGCCCCTCCCCCTACAAACACCGCATGAATCGGCTCCACATCCCCCGGGTTAAAGTCCTCCAGCAACACCACCAACTCCCCCCGCTTCACCTCCTCCACCACACTAAACGCCCCAATCCGCGCAATCCCTGCCCCCAGCTTTGCCAACTGTGCCAATGCCTCGCCACTATTTCCCTCAATCGTCCCCGCCACCTTCAACGAAAACTCGCAACCATCCATCCGAAACGGCCAATCCGGCGCCGCTCGGCGGAAGTTGAAGCGTAGGCAGTTGTGCCGGAGTAGATCCTGCGGCAACACCGGGGTGCCATGTTTTGCCAGGTAGTCCGGTGAGGCGACGATCACCTGCCCGGTGGAGCCGATAGGACGAGCAGTCAGGGGGCTGTCGGCAAGGGGGCCGAAGCGGATGGCGACGTCGGCCTGGCCGCCGAGTATGTCCACCACCTCATCGCCGAGCATCAGGTCGACGACGATGGCCGGATAGCGGGCGCTGAAGGCGGCGATCAGCGGGACGATAGTCATGCGGCCATGGGCCAGGGCGGCGCTGACTCGCAGGCGGCCGCGTGGGGTGCCCTGGTCGGTGATGGCGTCTTCGACTTCGGCCATGTCTGCGAGGATGCGCCGGGCGCCGCGCAGGTAGGCTTCGCCTTCGGCGGTGAAGGTGATGGCGCGAGTGGTGCGCAGCAGCAGTCGGGTGCCGATGCGCTTTTCGGTGCGGGTGATGATGCGGCTGATGGACGATGGCGTCAGCCCCAGGGCTCGCGCCGCGCCCGACAGGCTGCCCTGCTCGGCGACCATGGCGAACACTTCCATCTCTCCTGACCGACCGCTGATGTCCATTTGTGCCTCCTGCGCAAAGCTGTAGTTCCCGAGCAAGGGCTACTGCTTGAAAAGGCTGGATTGTAGCATTCGGCACACAGATGAGGAGTCAACCATGCGTATCAATCCACCCCTTGTAGCCTTGTCCATCGGTGCCTTCGGCATCGGGGTCACGGAGTTTGCGCCCATGGGCATGTTGCCCGGTATTGCCGCCGATCTTGGCGTATCCATTCCAGCCGCCGGGCTGCTGGTGAGTGCCTATGCCATGGGCGTGCTGATCGGCGCGCCGATCATGACCCTCGCCACGGCGAGAGTGCCGCGTCGTTATTTGCTGATCGGGCTGATGGCGATTTTTACCCTGGGCAATTTATTGTCGGCGCTGGCCACCAACTACCAGACCTTGATGATCGCAAGGCTGGTGACGTCGCTGAACCACGGGGCGTTTTTCGGCATTGGTTCGATTGTGGCAGCCAGCGTGGTAGCGCCGGAGAAACGCGCGGGAGCGGTCGCGGCGATGTTTCTCGGGCTGACCTTGGCGACCATCGGCGGCGTGCCGCTGGCGACCTGGTTTGGCGAGAACTTTGGTTGGCGCACGGCGTTCTGGGGGATCAGCGGCCTCGGTGCGGTGGTGATGGCGGCGCTGTGGTGGGCGCTGCCGAATGCACCCGCGCCTAAAGGCGGCAGCCTGATGGCGGAAATCCGCGTATTGGGCCGCGGGCCGGTGCTGGCCGCGTTGGCGCTGACCGTAGTGGGCTCCAGTGCGATGTTCACGGTGTTCACTTACATCGCGCCGATTCTGCGCAACGTCACCCACGCCTCGACCAACTTCGTCACCGGGATGCTTGTGCTGTTCGGGATCGGGCTGACCCTGGGCAACGTGTGGGGCGGCAAGTCGGCCGACCGCTCGGTGGACCGTACCTTGATCACCTCGCTGGTGGTGTTGATTGCCGTGCTGCTGGCCTTCTCGGTGCTGATGCAATGGCCGCTGCCTGCCGCCGTGTCGATCCTGCTATGGGGTGCCGCCAGTTTTGCGCTGGTACCGCCGTTGCAGATGCGTGTGATGGAGGCCGCCAAGGATGCGCCTAACCTGGCGTCGGCGATGAACATCGGCGCGTTCAATTTTGGCAATGCGATTGGTGCGGCGTTGGGTGGCGCGGTGATCAACGCCGGTCTGGGCTACCCGGCCATTTCCCTGGCCGGTGCAATCATGGCAGGCCTGGGCTTGCTGATGGTGCTGGGTTTGGCCTGGCGCTCGCGGCGTGCGGGTTTACGCACTTGCCGGGAAGCCGTGCAAGCCTGAACAGCAGGCTGGAAAGCCCCAAGGCCAGTCGATTCCTGTCCATGACGTGGTGCAAGTGGTGCGCATGACGCTGAACTTGTCGCCGGCCAGTTTCGTCAAGGACATTACCTTGCCGGCGATCCTGGATGAGCGGTTCTGAACGGGGCGGAACGCCCGCGGTTATCGTCTAGACTTCACGCACCTTCCAACCCGAGGAGCCTTGCGATGAACAACAAAAATACGATCTGCCTCTGGTACAACAACGATGCCCTGGAGGCGGCGACCTTCTACGCCAACACCTTTCCCGACAGTAAAGTGGGGAACGTTCACCATGCGCCTGGCGACTACCCGGCCGGCAAGCAGGGCGAAGTGTTGACCGTGGAATTCACCGTGCTGGGTATCCCCTGCGTCGGCCTCAATGGCGGCCAGATGTTCAAGCACAGTGAGGCGTTTTCCTTTCAGGTGTCTACGGATGACCAGGAAGAAACCGATCGCTTGTGGAATGCCATCGTCAACAATGGTGGGCAGGCAAGCGCCTGCGGCTGGTGCAAGGACAAGTGGGGGTTGTCGTGGCAGATCTCGCCACGGGTGTTGGTCGATGCGGTCACCAGCAAAGATCCTGCCGTCGCCAAGCGTGCGTTTGAGGCGATGATGAAAATGACCAAGATCGACATCGCTACCATCAAAGCCGCCATTGCCGGGAACTGAACTGTGGGAGCGCTCGAGCCTTAGCGAGGCCGCGATGGCGGTGGGTCAGGCAATGAATGCCGACAGCACCGCCGCCATCGCAGGCAAGCCAGCTCCCACATTTGGATCGCGTGGCGTCAGGTAGGTATGGGTCGGCAATCCGACAAGCCAACTCCCACCTTTGATCTTCAGTGCAATCCTGAATTGCGCGCCCTCCCCCATGCGCCAAAAAAAGTCATGCATCGGACCGCCCGGTTGCGACCCGGGCGATACCGGCCTATGTTTCAAGCCATGCTGTGATTTGCTGTCCCCCACCCTGTGCCCATCCCGTAACCAGGTGACGACATGCCCACCCTATCCCGCCCTGCCGTACTTGAACTGATCGGTAACACGCCGCTGGTCAAGGTCAGCCGCTTCGATACCGGCCCTTGCACGCTGTTTCTAAAGCTTGAATCGCAAAACCCTGGCGGCTCCATCAAGGATCGCATCGGCTTGGCCATGATCGACTCCGCCGAGCGTGATGGGCGCTTGCGTCCTGGGGGTACCATCATTGAAGCCACCGCCGGTAATACCGGCCTGGGCCTGGCGCTGGTAGGCCGGGCCAAGGGGTATCGGGTGGTGCTGGTAGTGCCCGACAAGATGTCCACGGAAAAAGTGCTGCACCTGAAGGCCATGGGCGCCGAAGTACATATCACCCGCTCCGATGTGGGCAAGGGCCACCCGGAGTATTACCAGGACGTGGCGGCACGGCTGGCCAAGGATATTCCGGGCTCGTTCTTTGCTGATCAGTTCAACAATCCGGCCAACCCGCTGGCCCACGAAACCAGCACCGCGCCGGAGATCTGGGCGCAGACCCAACATGATGTCGACGCGATTGTGGTCGGCGTCGGCTCGGCCGGCACCCTCACCGGCTTGACGCGTTTTTTCAAGCGTGTGCAGCCCGATCTCACGATGGTACTGGCCGACCCGGTGGGTTCAGTCATGGCCGAATACAGCCGCAGCCGGCAACTTGAAACCCCTGGCTCCTGGGCCGTGGAAGGCATCGGCGAAGACTTCATCCCGTCGATTGCCGATCTGTCCAGCGTGCGCCACGCCTACTCCATCAGCGATGAAGAGAGCTTCGACCACGCCCGCCAATTGCTCAAGGCCGAAGGCATTCTCGGCGGCTCGTCCACCGGCACCCTGCTCGCCGCTGCCCTGCGCTACTGCCGCGAGCAAACCGAGCCCAAGCGCGTGGTGACCTTTGTGTGCGACACCGGCACGCGTTATTTATCGAAGGTTTACAACGACCAATGGATGAACGACGCCGGCCTGCTGCAGTACAAACATTACGGCGACCTGCGCGACCTGATCGCCCGCCGCTTCGAAGACGGCCGTGTGATCAGCGTGAGCCCCGACGACACCCTGCTCACTGCGTTCCAACGCATGCGCCTGGCGGATGTGTCGCAACTGCCGGTGCTGGTAGACGGCCAACAATTGGCAGGCGTGATCGACGAATCGGACATTCTGCTGGGCCTGCACCATGACGCGGCGGACTTTTCCATGACCGTCGCCAGCGCCATGACCGACACCTTGCACACCCTGCCCCCCAGCGCCAGCCTGGCCGAACTGCAGGCAGAACTGGATCGCGGCCTGGTCGCCATTATTGCCGACGCCTCGGGCTTCCATGGCCTGATCACCCGCGTCGACCTGCTTAATCACCTACGGAGATCCCTTGCATGAGTCAGCCCGATAAAAGCGCGTTTGCCACCCGTGTGATCCACGCCGGGCAGTCACCCGACCCGACCACGGGCGCGCTGATGCCGCCGATCTACGCCAACTCCACTTACCTGCAAGACAGCCCCGGTGTGCACAAGGGCTTCGACTACGGCCGCTCCCACAACCCCACGCGTTTTGCCCTGGAGCGCTGCGTGGCCGACCTTGAAGGCGGCAGCCAGGCCTTTGCATTTGCCTCGGGGCTGGCGGCGATTTCCACCGTGCTCGAATTGCTCGATGCCGGTGCGCATATCGTTTCGGGCAATGACCTGTATGGCGGCACCTTCCGGCTGTTCGACAAGGTGCGCCAACGCAGCGCTGGGCACCGTTTCAGCTATATCGACCTGAGCGACTTGTCGGCCTTTGAAGCGTCGTTGCAGGACGACACGCGCATGGTCTGGGTCGAGACCCCGAGCAACCCGCTGCTGAGCCTCACCGACCTGCGCGCAGTCGCACGCATCTGCCGTGCCCGCGGAATTATCTGCGTGGCCGACAACACCTTCGCCAGCCCGTGGATCCAGCGGCCGCTGGAACTGGGTTTCGATATCGTGGTGCACTCCACTACCAAGTATCTGAACGGGCATTCCGATGTGATCGGCGGTATCGCCATTGTCGGTGACAATCCGGACCTGGCCGAACGCCTGGGCTTCCTGCAAAACTCGGTCGGTGCGATTGCCGGGCCGTTCGATGCGTTCCTGACCCTGCGCGGCGTGAAAACCCTGGCGCTGCGCATGGAGCGCCATTGCAGCAATGCCCTGGAGCTGGCCACCTGGCTGGAACAGCAACCGCAAGTGGCGCGAGTGTATTACCCCGGCCTGAAATCCCATCCACAGCACGCGCTGGCCAAGCAGCAAATGCGCGGTTTTGGCGGGATGATTTCGGTGGATCTGAACAGTGACCTGGCCGGTGCCAGGCGCTTTCTGGAGAACGTCAGCATCTTCGCCCTGGCCGAGAGCCTGGGTGGTGTGGAAAGCCTGATCGAACACCCCGCGATCATGACGCACGCGAGCATCCCGGCGGCCACGCGGGCACAGTTGGGGATTGGTGATGGGCTGGTGCGGTTGTCGGTGGGGGTTGAGGATGTGGAGGATTTGCGAGCGGATTTAGCCCAAGCCTTGGCACACATCTAACGTCAAATATCGAGCAAAATGTGGGAGGGGGCTTGCTCCCGATAGCAGGGTGTCAGTCACTGTATTTGTTGACTGATACACCGCTATCGGGAGCAAGCCCCCTCCCACATTAAATCAACTGCGTAATCAGCCTTGGGTGATGTTGGCTCGTGCACTGTGCAGCTTCTTGTAGCTGTCGATCAAGCGCAGATGCCGGTCCAGCCCTTCGAGCTTCATGCTGGTCGGCGTCAACCCGTAGAACCGAACACTGCCGTCCACCGAGCCGATCACCGCGTCCATGCGCTCATTGCCGAACATGCGCCGGAAGTTGGCCTCGTAGTCGGCCAGCTCCAGGTCGTCATCCAGCTCCATCTCCAGCACCGCGTTCATCGCCTGGTAAAACAGGCCGCGCTCGACGGTGTTGTCGTTGTACTGCAGGAACATCTCCACGCACTCCTTGGCTTCTTCATACTGCTTGAGGGCCAGGAATATCAGCAGCTTCAGCTCAAGGATGGTCAACTGGCCCCACGCGGTGTTGTCGTCGAACTCGATGCCGATCAGGGTGGTGATGTCGGTGTAGTCGTCCAGCTCGCTTTCAATCAGGCGTTCGACCAAGGCTTGCAGCTCGTCCTCGTTGAGGCGATGCAGGTTGAGGATGTCTTCGCGAAAGAACAGCGCCTTGTTGGTGTTATCCCAGATCAGGTCGTCCACCGGGTAGATTTCCGAATAGTCCGGCACCAGGATGCGGCAGGCGGTGGCGCCCAGGTGTTCGTACACCGCCATGTAGCACTCCTTGCCCATGCCTTCAAGAATGCCGAACAGCGTCGCGGCTTCCTGGGCGTTAGAGTCTTCACCGTGGCCGGAGAAGTCCCACTCGACGAATTCATAATCGGACTGGGCGTTGAAAAAGCGCCACGACACCACGCCGCTGGAGTCGATAAAGTGCTCGACGAAATTGTTCGGCTCGGTCACCGCCTGGCCTTCGAAGGTCGGCTGCGGCAGGTCGTTCAAACCTTCGAAGCTGCGGCCTTGCAGCAGCTCGGTGAGGCTGCGTTCCAGTGCCACTTCCAGGCTCGGGTGCGCACCGAAGGAGGCAAACACGCCACCGGTGCGCGGGTTCATCAAGGTCACGCACATCACCGGGAATTCACCGCCCAGGGATGCATCCTTAACCAGCACCGGAAAACCCTGGGCCTCCAGCCCCTCAATACCGGCGAGGATGCCAGGGTATTTGGCCAACACCTCGGCGGGTACGTCCGGCAGGGCGAATTCGCCTTCGATGATTTCACGCTTCACCGCCCGCTCGAAGATCTCCGACAGGCACTGCACCTGGGCTTCGGCCAAGGTGTTGCCGGCACTCATGCCGTTGCTCAGGTAGAGGTTTTCGATCAGGTTGGAAGGGAAATACACCACTTCACCATCGGACTGGCGCACAAACGGCAGCGAGACAATGCCTCGGGCTTCATTGCCCGAGTTGGTGTCGAACAGGTGCGAACCGCGCAACTCGCCCTCGCGGTTGTAGATCTTCAGGCAGTAGGCATCGAGGATTTCACTCGGCAACTCATCGTCCGGGCCCGGCTGAAACCAGCGCTCATCCGGATAATGCACGAACGGCGCATTGGCCAGCTCTTCGCCCCAGAACTGGTCGTTGTAGAAGAAATTGCAGTTGAGCCGCTCGATAAACTCGCCCAGCGCCGACGCCAGTGCGCCCTCCTTCGTCGCGCCCTTGCCGTTGGTAAAGCACATCGGCGAATGCGCATCGCGCACATGCAGCGACCAGACGTTGGGCACGATATTGCGCCACGAGGCGATCTCGATCTTCATGCCCAGCCCGGCGAGGATGCCGGACATGTTGGCGATGGTCTGCTCCAGCGGCAGGTCCTTGCCAGCAATGTAGGTGCCCGCCTCGGACGTGGAATTGGGCATCAACAACGCCTGGGCGTCGGCGTCGAGATTTTCCACCTGCTCAATCACGAACTCCGGCCCGGCCTGCACCACTTTCTTCACGGTGCAACGGTCGATGGAACGCAGGATGCCCTGACGGTCCTTGTCCGAGATGTCCGCCGGCAGCTCGACCTGGATCTTGAAAATCTGGTTGTAGCGGTTTTCCGGGTCGACGATGTTGTTCTGCGACAGGCGAATATTCTCCGTGGGAATATTGCGCGTCTGGCAGTACAACTTCACAAAGTACGCCGCACACAACGCCGACGAAGCCAGGAAGTAATCGAATGGCCCCGGTGCCGACCCATCGCCCTTGTAGCGGATGGGCTGGTCGGCAATGACCGTGAAGTCATCGAACTTGGCTTCAAGCCGAAGGTTGTCGAGAAAGTTGACCTTAATTTCCATGCGGGCACACCAGAATAACGAGCTAAACAAATTGGCGGCCATTATGAAGCGTTTCGCCGGGAAGTCTCAGGGTTTTGCGTGTGGGTTGCCGATCGGTGGTAACGGCCACCCCCTCGCCTTCGTCGTTCCCTGCTCCCCCCTAAGGCAACGCACGATAGCGCACCAGCGTTACTGCCACAGGAAAGCGCGCGTCGGAAATTGCAGCCTACCTTGGGCATCACGCCAATAGGAACGTGGCGTTGTTTGCCGCGCGACTGGCGCCGTTTCACCACGGAGCAACGCATGGCATAATGCCATAATTCAGATATCCGAATAAAATCATGATAAGTAAAATTGAAGTAGATGATCGAGTCATTAACCTGAACCTTGAAAAAGACGGAACACCAAACATCTTCGACATAGATTCAATCTCTTTAATTATCGGAAATAACGGCTCAGGAAAAACGACCATCTTCAAAAAGATAATCGATAAATTTTTACCCTCCTCACGATTTGGAAGATACTTCTGTGATGTCGTACTCGACTCAAAAAAAGAATTAACATTTGCAGAGATGCGAAACAGATGGGGCGCAATCTACTACTCCCCAGTCCAACACGGGCGCCGTTTACACACCAGCAGAAATTTTGTTGACGTGTCACCTAAGTGGGGAGAATCAATTTCAGCGTTTGATCTTCGTCCTTATACACAAATTCTCAGTGCATTTGATATATCTCCTAAAATTTATGCCAGCAAAACCATTAACATAAGAAGCACTTGTAAAAACCTTATTGATTTATTACTGGTCAAAAACGCACTGAATGATGTGCCGATAAAGCTCGCCGAGCTATTTCCAGACCTCTTCACCTATTTCGACCACTTGCGCAGCCCGAAACCAGTCATGAGCTTGGAGTTTTCGTTGTTCTCGATGGAAGAGAAGGATGGTGAGCCCGTTGAAGAGGGCGTCATCAAGAAGCGAATAATTGAAGATTCAGCAGCGATACTCTATCGGGAATTACGGCAACATGCGAAAAGTGAAGAGTCATTATTTGCTTTTTTCGCAGTACTGGAACATCACCTGACCACTCAAACACCCGACCGTATATTTCAGCATGTCGTCTTCGAAGCCATCGGTATACGAGACGCATGGTTTATTGGGGCTCGCCCAGAAAAAGCAGATCGCCTGTATCAAGAAGTAGACGCAATCGAAAAATTTCTAACCCGTCGCGCCGCGCATATAAAACTGGGTAGTAAAGCGTATGCCGAGGTTGTCCTGGCGCTTACTGAAGATGCCTCTTCCTTGAAAAGTTCGGGCATTGATCTTTTTTTCGACGTCGGCTTTCAAAATATGAGCTCCGGGCAATTTGCAGTTATAGCGCAACTTGCATTGCTCTCTGAAGCCATCAACACTTACGCAAAAAAAGGAATCGATAAACTACTGATACTCATTGACGAAGGTGATGCTTTCTTGCACCTGGAGTGGCAGCGTCGATATATAAGCCAGCTCAACTCACTATTGTCCGATTTAAAAAAACAAAAGCACATTAGCTCCCTCCAACTTATCATTGCTACCCACTCACCCTTATTGGCCACCGACATCCCTAAACAATTCATCTGTCGAATGGAGTCTTTCGACGAAAGTGTTACACCTAGCGCATTCGCAGCGCCGTTGCACACACTGCTAAATCAATCATTCGGTGCCAAAACGATAGGAGAATTTGCATCCACCAAAATTAGGTGTGCGATCGAAGCCATAAGGGAAGGTCAAGATTCTATCCTAGATAGATTCATCGTTGAGAGCATCGACAACCCTATTATAAAAACCGAGATTTTGCGCATCTCCGAATACACCAAGGAAAAAAATTGATAGTATCAATCAATCAGAACTGGGTGGATGCCGAAGTCGAACATACAATCTACCTGAAAAAAATAATTCACAATTTTCTTCACTCACAATATAGTATTTGCGGACCAAAAACGCCTGCGTATTACTTTGTTCGCGAAGCGAGAAAACTGATTATCTCGCATACGCTATCAGATATTTCCAGCAGCATAACAATCCTTAACACTCACACTCGACGCCTAGGAACGCAAAAAAAGCGACTTCTCACAGAGCTGAAGAAAATATTCAACTATGACAAATTCATCAGCAAGCATGGAGCGTGGAACGCTTATGCTCTATGCAAAAAATCCAAAACCAGAATCTGCCCTTACTGCAATCATGCCTACGCCTTTACTATAGAATGTAAGCGTGGAGCCTTTCGCCCTACACTAGACCATTTTTTCTTAAAAGATCAATATCCTCATCTCGCGTTAACGCTGTACAACCTTGTACCAAGCTGTGCGACTTGTAACTCTAGCCTCAAGGGCGAGGAAAATTTTTACCAAACACCTCACCTAAATCCTTTATTCGATCATGAGGTTATCACGTTCCAGCTTTTCAGCACGGGGGACCCTTCAGGACTTCTCGATGACATTTCGCTCAACCTTCAAAATGTAAAATTGGCAGCGATAGCCCCCACCCGCTGTGTCAAATCCCAAAACTCACTGAGGACCTTCATTGTCAACGAGAGATACGAGCTTCTTCTGATGGAGGCTGTTGATTTTTTTGTGGCTAAAGTTAATTACGAGGAAGCAAAGGTCAATACTCAAATTGGATTGCAATTTAGCGAGGCGTCGCTGCTCAGATTTGATCGCACCCAGCACAATAAATATTTATTGGGTAAAATGTTTGCCGACATCTATGACACTTTTTAGTAATTTTTTATCTTCTGCAAAATAATGACGAACACTTCTCTACTCTTTGGATAGAGCACGATTTAAGCTAGGGCTCAGGCTGAAATATTTTTTTAACCCACCACAAAAAGGATAGGCCATGGAACCGATATCGACGAACGCTGCACTGGTGATCATTGATATGCAGAGAGGCATGGCCGATCCCGCCCTGGGCCGCCGCAACAACCCAGACGCCGAACTGCGCATACAACAGTTGCTCAATGCCTGGCGACAGGCGCAACGCCCGATCGTCCATGTGCGGCATATCTCCCGCTCTCCCGGCTCGGTGTTCTGGCCAGGCCAACCAGGCTGTGAATTCCAAGACACGCTGCAACCCCTGGGCCACGAGCATGTGGTGGAAAAAAATGTACCGGATGCCTTCATCGCCACGGGCCTGGAACGCTGGCTGCACATGCGCTCGATCAAACAACTGGTGATCGTAGGCGTCATCACTAATAACTCAGTAGAGGCCACCGCACGCTCTGGGGGCAACTTGGGGTTCGACGTAATCGTGGCGGCGGATGCCTGTTTTACTTTCGATCAAACCGACTTGTCGGGACGCCTGTGGCTCGCCGAAGACGTGCACGCGTTATCGCTCAGTAACCTCGCGATGGACTATGCCAGGGTGCTCCAAAGCGGTGAAATCCTCACCCATTGTTAACAGAGAGGGCGGACATGAATCAGGGCAAGCGCATTGTGGTCATTGGCGCCGGTATCGTCGGGGCTTCACTGGCCTATCACCTGGCCGGCAAGGGTGCGAAGGTGACGGTGGTCGATGCCGGTGACGTTGCTTGCGGGGTCACGGCTACTTCGTTTGCCTGGATAAACACTACCTGCGACGCACCCGACCCCATCGCCTCATTGCGCAGTGCTGCGATTGACGCGTATCACCGCCTGGAACATGAGTTGCCCGACGTGAAGATACGCTGGACGGGCGCCCTGTGTTACGGCCCAAACATTCAACCCAGGGCGAACTCACGGATCACTCGTGAGCGTATCCAGGCACTTGAGCCGCAGTTGAAAAACCCGCCTGAATTCGCTCAATTCAAAGCCGAAGAAGGCGCACTGGACGCTGTACAAACCACCCATGCGTTAATAGCCGCCGCCCAGGCCCTCGGTGCCAGGCTGCTGACACACAACCCAGTGCTGGGCTTCAGCAGGCAGGGTTCGCAGGTCACCGGCGTTGAAACCAGCCGGGGCGTCATCCATGCCGACAGGGTGGTGCTCGCAGCCGGAACGGGCACGGCAGCACTGACAAGCCTGCTGGGTTTGCCCTTGCCGATAGACGCCTCGCCAGCGATTTTCATCCGCTACAGCGCCCCGCCCGGGATTGTGCACACGCTCATTTCCAACCCTGAAATGGAAGTACGCGAAAGTGCAGAGGGTATTTGGCTGGCAGCCGAAGACTACCTTGGCAACGCCCCGGAACATCAGCCCGCCGCCATCGCCCGCCGCACCGCCCTGGCCATTGCCGGTGAGCTTGAGGGCGTCACTTCCATCCAGCCACAACTGGCGTGCGTCGGGCTCAGGCCCATCCCCGTGGATGGCCTGCCGATCATTGGCGAGTTGCCGAGTGCCAACGGTGTGTATGTCTGCGTGATGCATCCAGGCGTGACACTTGCGGCCATCGTGGGGCAGTTGGTCAGTGAAGAGATCATGGAGAGCATAACGTCCCCTGCCCTGGCGCCTTGCCGACCCGAGCGCTTTTTCAATCCTGAAAAGAGTTAGACGATTGCGGGCGCTCACGCATTCGATTGATTCCTGTCTCCAGCCGCTGAAACCATCCAACTTAAAAATGCGCGCAATCGCGTGCTGAACGTCTCGCACTCGGCGCTTGGGTTGCGTGCTTCAAACAGGAAATAGGCAATGTGTACGCGCATCGAGGGGTAATGCTCAACGAATAGCGCGACGTATTCTTCCAGCGTATGCGGCCACATCCGTGCTTCTTTCGGGCGCAGGGTATGGGTGGCGCGGATCAAGGCCCGCGAAGCTTCCCGCTGCAAGCGATGGCGTATGTGTTCAGTGCTGGCCTGTTCGATGCGCACCAGGTAGCCGGTGAGCGCCTGCTCGAAATCACCATTGACCGCCAAGGCGATAGCCCGGGACGGGCGAAACGCTTCGAAGTGCTGTGACAGGTCTTCGCCCCAGACACAACGGCAATGATGTTTGAGCCAGAAGCCCCAACTGTTTCGGTTTTCATGTGCCAAGACTTGAGCACGATGACCGATGTCGAAATCGATCTTGGTGACTTGCCGATGCCGTTGCTCCAAGGCGATTCGAGCCGCCTCCAATTGCTCAAGCACGGGCGCATCCGGTGGTTCGATAAGTATCAGCGTGAGATCCAAGTCGCAAATCCCGACCTCGGCCTGGCCCCGTGCGACGCTGCCATACAGGTAAATCCCGTGCAGCCCCAACGCGGGCTGGGACAGGGTGGCGCAGATATCCACCAGCACGGGCTTGAATTCGGGTTGTATAGGCGCATCGGCGACGGTGAGGATAAAGCCGTCGGCATCGATACCCGCAGGTTGTTGGGTGCTCATGGCCGATGCACCTTGATCACCAGCCCTTCTTCTTCACTCGGCACGCAGAAGTGGCGAGTGATCAGGTCGAACTCGGCGTCGGTCGCGGCAAAGTCATGCTCACCCCGGGCGTTACGCTCATGCAGGCGGGCGCGGCAGCAGTGGTCTTCGCTGAGCACAATGGCCGCGTGCTCGGCAGCCAGGGTTTTGGCGAGCGTGGACTTGCCGGAGGCGATCTTGCCGCACAACAGATGCAGGGTTGGCATAAAACGTTTCCTTGTTGGGGCCAAGCAGGATGAGTCATGGAGCTGGCGTCGTAAACACATCCAGGTACATCTGCCAGGAAACATCTCCACCTCTCAATGAACTTTCTGACAAATGACAGGTTCCTTTCCTATGCGAAGTCAGCGCGCCCTGAGTCCAGGGTGCAGAACGATAAGGAGCCGCCACCGACATGACTACCCTACCCACCTACCCCGTCGTCAGACCTGGCCCGCTGCATGGGACCTTACTGGCCGGCACCGTGCCGTTGTTTCTCGGCGCCTTGCTCAGTGATATCGCCTACGGCCAGAGTTACCAGATCCAATGGGCCAACTTCGCCTCCTGGCTGATCGCCGGGGCGCTGGTCTTCTGTGGTTTTGCCCTGTTGTTTGCGCTGGTCAACCTGGTGCGTGCCGAACACAAGGGCGGGCGCCCCGTGGCGTATTTCCTGCTGTTGCTGGCTACTTGGGTACTCGGGCTGATCAATGCCTTCCAACACGCCAAGGACGCGTACGCCATGATGCCCACCGGCCTGGTGCTGTCGGCGATTGTCACCGCCCTGGCGATCATCGCCACCTGGATCGGCTTGACCAACCTGCGCTCAGGAGCTGCCCGATGAAACCACTCAACACATTGACCGTGCTCAGTGCTGCCCTGTTGCTGAGTGCCTGTGGCGGCGAAGGTGACAAGACCCAGGCCCGCGGCCCCGATCCCAAGCTGCCCGAACAACAAAGCAGCCTGCTGCCGAGCATGAAGATCGCCGAGCCCACGCCTTGGGGCGAACAAAAGCCCAAGGTGCCCGAAGGCTACAGCGTGACCGCCATCGCCACCGACCTGGCAATCCCCCGCCAAACTCTGGTGTTGCCCAACGGCGACATCCTCGTAGCCGAAGGCCGTGGCGGCAGTGCGGCCAAGCTCAAGCCCAAGGACGTGATTGCCAGCGTGATCAAGGCGCAGGGCAACACCAAGGTCAAAGGCGGCAACCGCATTACCCTGCTGCGCGATGCCGACGGCGACGGCACCTATGAACTCAAGACCGTGTTCGCCGACAACCTCAACGCCCCCTATGGCCTGGCATACGCCGACGGCAAACTCTATGTGGCCAACCAGGACGCGCTGGTGCGTTTCGATTACGCCGACGGCCAGACCAAGGCCAGTGCGCCACCGGTCAAAGTCACCGACCTGCCGGCGCAGATCAATCACCACTGGACCAAGTCCTTGGCGGTCAGTGATGACGGGCGCCAGCTGTATGTGGGCATCGGCTCCAACAGCAACATCACCGAACGCGGCATGGAAGTGGAGATTGACCGCGCCATGGTCTGGCAGATCGACGCGGCCACTGGCGCGCACAAACCCTACGCTACCGGGCTACGCAACCCCACGGCACTGACCATCCAACCGGGCTCCGGGCAACTGTGGACGGTGGTCAACGAACGCGATGAACTCGGCCCCGACCTGGTGCCGGACTACCTGACGTCAGTGCGCGAAGGTGCCTTCTACGGTTGGCCCTACAGCTACTGGGGCCAGAACGTCGACCCACGCGCACAACCGCAGAACCCAGCCAAAGTAGCCTCGGCGATCAAGCCCGATTACAGCCTGGGTTCCCATGTGGCCGCGCTGGGGGTGGACTTTTCCATCCCGGCCATGGGTGAAAAATTCGCCGAGGGTGTGTTCGTCGGCGAGCACGGCAGTTGGAACCGCGACGCGCCGGTGGGCTACAAGGTGATCTTTGTGCCGTTCAGCAATGGCAAGCCGGCGGGCGAGCCCATCGACTTCGCCACCGGCTTTCGTGGTGACGACGGCAAGACCCGTGGGCGCCCGGTGGGCGTGACGGTGGACCCCAAAGGTGCGTTGATCATTGCCGACGACCTGGCCAATACCCTTTGGCGCGTCACCCGTAATAAATAACCGGGTGTGACAGGGGCGGCGACGCCCCTGTCAGTCGTCCTTGTGCAATTGCGCTTCAAGCCAGGCCAGCAACGCAGCCACCTCCCCCCGACTGCTTGCCCCATGCTGCC
This sequence comes from Pseudomonas sp. B329, assembly GCF_023127835.1. Lineage (NCBI taxonomy): Bacteria > Pseudomonadati > Pseudomonadota > Gammaproteobacteria > Pseudomonadales > Pseudomonadaceae > Pseudomonas > Pseudomonas sp. B329. The sequence goes on from NZ_SPKP01000056.1 coordinate 48,985, forward strand.
TGTACACCGAAATAGCCTCCGGCAGAAACACGCTTTCAGCACAGGGGCGCACCAGTGCCCCACTGTCAATCAGCCTGCTGGCGGTGCGACGCCAGCCCATCGCAACACCGTGCCCTTCCACCGCCGCCTGCAACATCAGCGGGTAGCTGTCGAAGGTGGCACTGCGCGCATCTTTGGCCAACACCCGCCCGAACACCTGCAGCCACTCATCCCACTCCATCAAGTGCGGAGGCTCAGAGCTATGGTGCAAAAAGGTGCAAGGCTGTAACTCACCGAGCGCGAGCGGTAACGGCTGCTGCGGGCACAGGTAGGCGGGACTGCACACCGGAAACACTTCATCAGAAGCGGTAAACATCAGCGTATGGGCACCACTGGCGCGCCGGGTACTTTGCAGGGCTACATCGAAGTGGCCCTCGAATTGCGTGATGGGCCGCGTACAGGTCACCACCTGGATCTCGACCTGCGGGTATTGCTGGTGGAAGGTCGACAGGCGCGGCATCAACCAATAAAACGCCTCGCACAACTGGCACAACAGCACCACCCGATTGCGTTGCGGCGCCGTGCGCAGCTGAGTCGCGCCATCACTGATGCTTTGCAACGCGGCACTGACCACCCGCCCCAATTCACGCCCCTCTTGCGTCAGGAACACCGCACGGTTGCGCCGACTAAAGAGTTTCACCCCCAGGTTATCTTCCAGCCCGCGAATCTGCCGGCTGACAGCCGCCTGGGTGATGTGCAGCTCATCGGCCGCCTTGGAAAAACTTTCCAGGCGCGCAGCGGCTTCAAACGGCAACAGGCTGGCGAGGGGCGGTAAGGTTTTGCCAAGTAGATTCATAATCTGAGGTAATGCATCAAGGGCCGAGAACTCGTTTGTAGCACAGCCGCGCGGCTGGGCACCATGGATCCATTACTTCATGGATCAGCCTGATGAGCACTCCCCAAGCTTCAGTCTTTACCGGCGTGATATGCGCGATGGTTGCCACCCTTGGCTGGGCACTGAACTTCATTGCGCCTTACGTCACCGGGGCCTACAGCCTCTACGATCTGATGGCTGTGCGCTTTCTGATAGCCGGCGGGCTGGGCATCGTCTGGATGATTGTGTGTCGAGCGCAACTGCGGATGCTCAGCCATGGCCAGTGCCTGCTCGCGGCACTGCTGGGCGCACTGGGTTGCCTGGGCTACGGCGTTTGCATTGCAGGCGGCGTGATCGTCGGTGGCCCGGTGCTGACGCCAGCGTTTGTCGGGATGGTCCCGGTGCTGCTGGCGCTGATAGGCAACGCCAGCGATAAAACCCTGCAGTGGCGTCAACTGGTTATGCCGTTGCTCTGTCTCTCGGTGGGGCTGTTGCTGGTCAATATCAGCAGTCTGCACCAGCCCTCTTCGGGCAGCGGCTCGTGGTTGGCCGGTCTGTTTTTTTCTTTGGGCGCCGTCGCCTTATGGATGGCGTTCAGCGTGATCAACCAACAGCAACTGGCGCACCTGCCGGCCAAGGTGACAGGTGTGTGGACCGCCCTGATGCTAGTGGGGGCCGGTGCCGCTGCGCTGATCATCCTCCCGTGGCTATACGTGTTGGGCGTGTTGCGGTTGCCCACCCTTGGCGCTGGCTGGAGCCAGGCATGGCCGCTGTATGCCTGGAGCCTGGTGATCGCCGTGATGTCCACCGTCGTCGGCGCGTGGGCCTGGAACGCCGCGACGCGGCGCCTGCCCATGGTATTGAGCGGCCAGTTGATTGCCCTCGAATCACTGTTCGCCAGCCTGCTGGGCTTGTGGTTTCACCAGCGCTGGCCAACGCCCATGGAAACAGCGGGCCTGGCCGCGGTATTGATCGGCGTAGTAATGGCAGTTCGTATCATCCTGGCGGACGTAAAGACCGTCACAACCCACGATGCTTTAGGGGAGATTCAATCATGACCCACGCAAGTGATGCCTTGGCACTGCGCGAAACTTTCGACTTTCACGGGCAGGCGGTGCGCTGGGGCCAACTCGGCACTCAGGGCCCGGCCTTGGTGATGGTGCATGGCACGCCTTTCTCTGCTCATGTGTGGCGACGCATCGCGCCATTGTTCGCCCAGCACTGTCGAGTGTTCTATTACGACCTGCTCGGCTACGGCCAGTCGCAAAAGGCGCCGGGGCAGGACGTCTCCCTCGGCGTGCAAAACACCTTGCTGGCCGCACTGCTTGAACATTGGGGCCTGGAACGTCCTCATCTACTCGCCCATGATTTCGGCGGTGCCACGGCACTGCGCGCGCATCTGCTGGATGGCTGCAACTACGCCAGCCTCACCCTGATCGATCCCGTTGCCCTGGCACCCTGGGGTTCGCCGCTGATTCAGCATGTGCGTCAACATGAACGGGCCTTCAGCGATGCGCCGGCATACATCCATGAAGCGATCGTGCGTGCCTATCTTCAGGGCGCCGCTTTCAAGTCGCTGCCTGCCGAGGCATTGCAAGCTTATGTCACGCCATGGACGGGCGAGATTGGCCAGGCCGCCTTTTACCGACAGATCGTGCAAATGGATCAGCGTTATACCGATGCGATAGAAGATCAACTCGCCAGCGTCCGTTGCCCGGTGCTGTTGCTGTGGGGTGAAGAGGACCGGTGGATCCCGCTGGCGCAAGGCGATGCACTCGCTGGCAGATTGGCCGGGGCACGCTACCTGCGTATCCCCCACGCCGGGCATCTGGTGCAAGAAGATGCACCAGATGCCATCGTTGCCGCGCTGATGGCGTTTCTACGGTTGCCTGAAGCGGCCCCTAAAGATCAGTAATTTCCTTGTGACGGGGCACCAATGCCTTCATCACGCTCCAGGCCACCAGGTAAGCCAGGGCGCAGATGGCAAACATGATCATGTAGCCGGTGTGGATGTCGTTGACAGACTTGTAGTAGTCGAACACCCAACCGCCGATCTTGGTCATGACCACACCGCCCAGGCCCCCGGCCATGCCACCAATGCCGACAACCGAGGCCACGGTTTTCTGCGGGAACATATCGGACACGGTGGTGAAGATATTGCACGACCACGCCTGGTGCGCCGAGGCCCCCACGCCAATCAGCAACACCGGTACCCAGAAGCTCAGGTAACCCAGAGGCTGTGCCAGCAACACCACCAGCGGGAACAGCGCAATCACCAGCATGGCTTTCATACGCCCGTCATAGGGTGCATCGCCGCGCGCCATGAAGTAGCTCGGGAACCAGCCGCCACCGATGCTGCCGACCATGGTCATGCTGTACAGCACTGCCAGCGGCATGACGATATCGGCGCCTTTCATGCCGTACTGCGCCGACAGGTAGGTGGGCAACCAGAACAGGAAAAACCACCACACACCGTCAGTCATGAACTTGCCAAAGGCGAACGCCCACGTCTGGCGGTAAGTCAGCAGTTTGAACCAGGAGACTTTCTTTGCGTTGGCGCCCGTAGGCTCAGGAGTGAAAGGCTGTACGGTCTGATCGCTGCGGATGTAGGCCAGTTCTTCAGCGGACAGTCGTTTTTGCTGTTCCGGTTTTTCGTACACGGCGGCCCAGACTGCCACCCACACAAAGCCCAACATGCCAATGACCATAAACGCCGCTTCCCAGCCCCACCAGCCTGCGATCAACGGCACGCAGATCGGCGCCAGGATCGCGCCGACGTTGGCACCGGAGTTGAAGATGCCAGTGGCCAGTGAGCGTTCCTTCTTGGGAAAATATTCAGCGGTGGCCTTGATCGCGATAGGGAAATTACCCGCTTCGCCGATCGCCAACACGGCACGTGACAGCATGAACCCGGCAATCGACACCGGAATCACCGCCAGGCCGACAGCGCTGCTGACCGCCGCAATGCCCTCGCCCATCGGCACCGAAAACGCATGCATGATCGCCCCAGTAGACCAGATGCCGATCGCCACCACATACGCGGCCTTGGTACCGATCTTGTCGACAAACCGCCCGGCAAACAGCATGGCAATCGCGTAGACGAACTGGAACACCGCGGCGATGTTGGCGTAATCGGTGTTGCTCCAGCCAAATTGTGTCGAGAGTTGCGGCGCCAACAGGCTCAGCACCTGACGGTCGAGGTAGTTGACCGTGGTCGCGAAAAACAGCATCGCGCAGATCGTCCAGCGATAGCTGCCGACCGCCTGGCCGACACGATAGGCACTGATGGGCTCGTTCAGATTCATGGCATCACTTTTTTATTTTTGTTAGGTAGGACACATGTAACGTCATATGTCGTCGTACAACTATGGCTTTTATATCGGGACGCCTGCGCAGTGTCAATCTGAACAAGCGCCGTTTATCGAGGAATTACGTACGTATGAAAAATGTCAGGCGCCAGCGGTTGTAGGATGACAAACCCGCAAAACCAGGCTGGGTGCCTGGCCAGGTACGTCGTCCAGCAGGCCGAAGGGCTGCATGCCAATCTTCTCCAGTACGCGCATCGACGCGGCATGATCGGGTCGTACCAGGCCGAAAACCTCGGGCAAACCCAAGGTCACAAAAGCCAGCTCCAACGCATCACGGCCCACCTCGGTGGCGTAGCCCTGCCCCCAGGCTTCGACGGCAAAGCGATAACCGAGGTTGATGCGTCGTTGGGTCAGATAGTTAAGCGGTGCAATGCCACCAAACCCGATGATGTGTTCGGGCGCTTCTTTACGGGCAATCGCCCACCAGCCGTAACCGTGAGTGGCCCATTGCTCCATCCAGTGAGCCAACAAGCGTTGAGCCGTCGCAAGATCGGGCATGGGCCCGGCCGGGTTGAACAGATTGGTCTGCGGATCACCGAAGATCGCAAACAACCGCTGGACATCGGCCAGTCGTGGTTGGCGGTAGATGAGGCGTGAATGGCGGTTTGGCATACAAATGACGTCTCCATTTGCGGCATGAGCCTGCGAGCGGAGTTTAGCCAATATCGCTATCGTCGCCGCAGTCAGTTAAGCGAACGAAATGCTCAAAGCAGCGACGACCCAATGTGGGAGAGGTCCTGCCCCGATAGCCGTGAATCAGTTAATAAATAGGCGTCTGGCGCACCGCTATCGGGGGCAAGCCCCCTCCCACATTTAAATTTGGTTGAGGCGTGGATTTGCACGCCGCCGCGAGGGCACTCACACGACATTTTCGCTAATGCGAGAAAAAACACCCGATGCGGTGAATTTTTTCGTGTCCACTTGTATCTGAACTGACAGAGCGGTGCCATCGTAGCGATGGCACCTCCCCGTTCAGCTTTAGAGTGGCCCGCATGAAACTACGGAAAAAACGCGTCAAACCCATCGGCTTGAAAGACATCACCATTGTCGACGACAACAAGATGCGCAAGGCGATCACCGCCGCCGCCCTTGGCAATGCCATGGAATGGTTCGACTTCGGCGTGTATGGCTTTGTCGCCTATGTGCTGGGCAAGGTGTTCTTCCCCGATGCGTCCCCCAGCGTACAAATGATCGCCGCATTGGGTACCTTCTCGGTGCCCTTCCTGATTCGCCCACTGGGCGGTCTGTTCTTCGGTGCCTTGGGAGATAAGTACGGACGGCAAAAAGTCCTCGCTGCCACCATCGTGATCATGTCCCTGAGCACCTTCGCCATCGGCTTGATCCCCGGCTATGCCTCCATTGGCATCTGGGCGCCAATCCTGCTGCTGCTGTGCAAAATGGCCCAGGGCTTCTCGGTAGGCGGCGAATACACCGGTGCGTCAATCTTCGTGGCCGAATACGCCCCGGACCGCAAGCGCGGCTTCCTCGGCAGTTGGCTGGACTTTGGCTCCATTGCCGGTTTCGTCCTCGGCGCGGGTGTGGTGGTACTGATCTCCACCGTGCTCGGCGAAGCGGAATTCGAATCCTGGGGCTGGCGCCTGCCGTTCTTCCTTGCCCTGCCCCTGGGCATCATCGGCCTGTACCTGCGCCACGCACTGGAAGAGACCCCAGCGTTCCAGCAGCACGTCGACAAGCTTGAACAGGGCGACCGCGAAGGCCTGAGCCATGGCCCTAAAGTCTCGTTCAAGGAAATCGCCACCAAACACTGGCGCAGCCTGTTGACCTGCATCGGTATTGTCGCGGCCACCAACGTGACCTACTACATGTTGCTCACGTACATGCCCAGCTACCTTTCGCATAACCTGCACTACGCCGAAAACAGCGGCGTGTTGATCATCATCGCGATCATGGTCGGCATGTTGTTCGTGCAGCCATTCATTGGCTTTGTCAGCGACAAGATCGGCCGCAAGCCGTTCATCATCGCCGGCAGCATCGGCCTGCTGTTTCTGTCGATCCCGGCGTTCATGCTGATCACCAGCGGCAAGACCGGCTTGATCTTCAGCGGCCTGCTGATCCTGGCGATCGTGCTGAACTTCTTTATCGGCGTGATGGCCTCGACCTTGCCAGCAATGTTTCCAACGCACTTGCGCTACAGCGCCCTGGCCAGTGCGTTCAACGTCTCGGTGCTGATCGCCGGCGTCACGCCAACCGTCGTCGCCTGGCTGGTGGAGAGCACCAACGACCTGTACATGCCCGCCTACTACCTGATGGTGTTTGCCGTGGTTGGCCTGGTCACCGGCCTGACCATGAAAGAAACCGCCAACAAGCCACTGCGCGGCGCGGCCCCGGCGGCTTCCGACATGGAAGAAGCCAAAGAACTGCTGCAGGAGCATCACGACAACATCGAGCAGAAGATCGAAGACATCGACGCCGAGATTGCCGCGCTGCAAGCCAAGCGTGAAAACCTGGTGCAGCAGCATCCACGGATTAACTAAGACCTGACTGTGCGTGGTCGCGCCAAGCGACCACGCCACTGGAGTGCCCAGCATGGTTTCAAGCGTCACCGCACAATCGTTACTCAGCGCAGACGAACGCGCCGCTATCGCAGAAATCGAAGCGACTACCAATATCCTCAAGCTGGTCACGCGCCTGACCGGGATGAGATTTGCCGGCATTGCCAAATTCACCGATCTGGAATGGGTGGTGTGTTCGGCCTACGACCCTCTGCAAATGGGCATCAATGTCGACGACGTACTCGATCTGGAAACCACCCTGTGCAGTGAGTTCTGCATCGACCCTCAAGCCCTGTTCATCCCGCAGATCAGCCATAACGGCCGCTTTGCCTCGCGCCCGGTGGTCAAGCAATACGCCATCGAAAGCTATGCCGGTGCACCGATCTTTCTGCCCGATGGGCGCCTGTTCGGCGCGCTGTGTGCGCTGGACTCACGGGCAATGCTGTTCGATGACCCCAACCTGCCTGAAACCCTGAGCCTGTTTGCGCGGCTGATCGGCTGCATTTTCTACGCTAACCTGGCCCCGGATCAGTAACCCCCGCCCTGCCCCGCAGGGCGACCATGTCGCGCCTCGTTCAAACGCAGCGATTTCGGTTATTGCAACTGGATCCCCGAATTCAGTTGCCGGGCATTATTCGTGCAAGGGTAGGATGCTTGCCCTCTGTTTGAACCCTAATAAAAAAGCGGCGACAACTGTCGTTCAAACGCATTAACCAACACCCTCAACTGCACAATCATCGCCCAATCTAAAGTGCACCTCAACACTGTCCCCCGGCACGTAAGGGATATCGTCCAATAAAACAGTAGTTTCACCAATATTTTTTATTGAAACGAGAACAACAGCCGTCTCTAAATTAGCATTAGGAGGTTGCACACTCAGCACGCCTGCCAACCTTAGGGTAGTGCCCCAACGGGTCTCCTTGTGCAGCGCTTTAAGCATATAAATATCTTGCCCCCGGACTGATAGTTCAAAATAATATCGTCAGGTTCGATCAACGTAAATTCCAGGCTCACAGGTTTCATGATCAACACTCCCACACTTAGACATTAATGAATAACAAGAACAAACAATGATTCAACCTCAATTAAAATAATTGGTATTAATGTGTTTGTCGACTGTCAATCTCGGCAGTTCTTCAGACGAATTCGCGACAATAACGACTGAAGCTCATAACTCTCAAATGATTCCAGCTAGAAAAACTCGCTCTTGAGCGTGCCGAAAAAGCTTTCCATGGCGGCATTGTCCAAACAATGACCCTTCGATGCTCTTTTCGGCCAGCATGTGTCGGTAGATCAGCCCTCACCGCAATCGACCGGCACTACTTAGCCAGCCGAACCAATAATGCCCGCCTTGGCTCACAAATAACTACACCTAATACTCTTTTACATTATTGACAAATGTATAATCGCTATAGAATTCAGAAGAAAATTCCAATTCATAACTCATCCCTGGCGCCACCTTTACTAGTCTTCCGTTCGGAGCCAGATTATGTAATATCCAAATAGGCTGACTGCCCGAATTTTTAGCGGAAACCTTTACATCGTAGGGTATATCGTCATCCATTACATCATCGTCACCGGAATCTATAACAACCGGTATCGCCTCTAACGTACTGCCATAGGGCACAAAGGCATTATATTGCACTTTCGACGGGTCCAAATAGTCAAACGTCGTTAACGTTGTGATAACGCCACCACCTTCGTTAAGTTCCAATGTAAAAGTACCGGGCGTTTCCAGCTTAAGACTCAAAAATACATCACTCATCTCTATCACTCCTGATCATGATTTAAATAAAGTCCAAAAAAATCGATCAGGCATTAGCTCAGCATCGATATGAGAAATGTACGTTTTTTCATCTGCCTGCCTACTGTCAACATTAACAGCTACTTAGAGGCGTTACTAATAACCGTTAGCAGAAATAGCTATATATGCCCTGTAAAAAACTCGGCAGGTTCGACTTCCCCAACCTGTCCAGCCCCTACGCCTGTTTGCATGACTGATGTTCTGTATTTTCCGCGCTGACTTGAGCCATGCTTCTGCCTCGCAGCGTGGCCATATCGCGCTTGGGCGGCACCCCAAACAGCCGGCTGTACTCACGGCTGAATTGAGACGGGCTCTCATACCCAACTTTGAACGCGGCACTGGAGACATCCTGGTGCTCGTTCAACATCAATCGTCGCGCTTCATTCAAACGCAGCCATTTCTGGTACTGCAGCGGGCTCATCGCAGTCAGTTGCCGGAAGTGATGGTGGAAGGTCGCCGCGCTCATTTGCACCCGCGCAGCCAGTTCTTCCACACGCAGGGCGGCATCGAAATTCAACTTCAGCCAGTCGATGGCCTTGGCAATCCGATAACCCTGCCCGTCCACCGAACAGATCTGGCGCAGGCGGCCGGCCTGGTCGCTTTTCAATAACCGGTAATGAATCTCGCGCTGGATCAACGGCGCGAGTACCGGGATTGCTTCGGGTTCATCCAGCAACGCCACCAGGCGCGCGAATGCGGTCAGCATGCCGTCGGTGACCGTGCCGATCCCCACGCCTTTCATGACTGCACGCTCACGGGCCGGCGGCAAACCACCCTGGGCGATCAGCTCGGCCAACACGCGCAAGTCCAGTTTGAACGTCAGCCCCAGGCAAGGTTGCTCGGGGCTGGCGACCAGCACCTCCGAGTTGGCCGGAATGTCCAGCGATGTCACCAGGAACCGGGAAGTGTCGTAGGGGTAGCCCTCGCCGCCGACCCATAGCTGCTTCTCGCCTTGGGCCACCAGCACGATGCACGGCTCAACCATGCACACCACTGGCGCAGCGGGTTGCTCACGCCGATAAAACCCCAGCCCGGGAATCGGCATGGGGTAATCGCCGGGCGACGGGGTGCGCGACTCGATGGAGTGCGCGAGGGTTTGCAGGGACGCAGGGTGGATGCTCATAACGGACTCTTTTGCCTCTTTGCGCAACTTTACTCCCGCACGCCTCGCGAGTCCCAGGTATACCGCGAGACTCAGAGGATCAGGCAAGTAATCTGGCGAATCGAACTATGGAACCTGGGGTTTGATCCGGAAAATGCGCAGGCCATTGACGCATTAACGGGTTTACGCCATGTCTGATACACCTACCAAAAGCAGTTGGGGCGCAGTGCTGGCGATGTCGCTCGCCGCGTTCGCCCTGGTCGCCTCCGAATTCATGCCCGTCAGCCTGCTGACACCGTTGGCCGCCGACCTGCACATCACCGAAGGCCAGGCTGGCCAGGGCATTTCCGTATCCGGGGTGTTTGCCCTGCTCACCAGCCTGGTGATCGCCTCGATCGCTACGCGGGTGGACCGCAAGCGCCTGTTGATGGCGTTGACGCTGCTGATGATTATCTCCGGCACCGTGGTAGCGTTCGCGCCCAATTACCTGGTGTTTATGCTCGGCCGAGCCTTGATTGGCGTGGCGATTGGTGGCTTCTGGTCATTGTCGGCGGCCACGGCGATGCGCCTGGTGCCGCAAGCGCAGATACCGCGGGCCCTTGCCATCGTCAACGGCGGCAACGCGCTGGCAACGGTGATCGCCGCGCCGCTGGGCAGCTTTCTCGGCGGGATCATCGGCTGGCGCGGTGCGTTCTTCTGCGTGGTGCCGGTCGCGGTGGTTGCACTGGTATGGCTGCTCGCCAGCCTGCCCGCGCTGAAAAACCAGGGTGAGGCGAAAACCGCCAATGCGTTGCGCCTGATGAAAAACCCCAAGGTGGCCTTGGGCATGTTCGCCGTCAGCGTGTTCTTCATGGGCCAGTTCATGTTGTTCACCTACCTGCGCCCGTTTCTGGAAAGCGTCACGCGGGTTGAGGTGTCTACGCTGTCGTTGATGCTGTTGGTGCTTGGCCTGGCAGGCCTGGCCGGTACGTTTTTGATTGAACGTTTCCTCAAGCACAACCTGTACCCGACACTGATTGCCATCCCGCTGATCATGGCAGGCCTCGCACTTGCGCTGGTGGAATGGGGCCATTCAACGATCATAACCACGCTATTGCTCGGCAGTTGGGGCCTGGTGGCAACCGCCGCACCTGTGGGCTGGTGGACGTGGCTGGCGCAAACCCTGCCCGATGACGCCGAAGCCGGCGGCGGATTGATGGTGGCTATCATCCAATTGGCGATTGCTGCCGGCGCCACCGTCGGCGGCGTGGCGTTCGACCTGAGCGGCTACCAGGCCACCTTTGAACTCAGTGCCGGCTTGCTGGTAGTCGCCACCCTGCTCGCCTGCCTGACGTCACGCCGTGCTGTGCAAGCTCGTGTTATCAGCGGTGCTACCTGAAAAAATGACTCGGCGTCTTGCCAAACTGTTTCTTGAACATGCTGGTAAAGGCGCTGGGGCTTTCGTAACCCAGTTCAAATGCCACATCGATAATCTTCTGCCCTACCGCAATGCGCTCCAGCGCCAGCAGCAGCCGTGCCTGCTGGCGCCATTGGCCGAAGGTCATGCCGGTTTCCTTGCGAAACAGGCGCTGAATGGTGGTTTGATCCAGCCCCAGGCGCGCGCTCCAATCGGCGACGGTGGAGGCATCCCCCGGTTCGTCCTGCAACGCCAGGCAAATCTGGCTGAGGCGCGGGTCGGCAGGCTGCGGCAGGGACAACGGCAAGTCCGGTAGGATCGCCAGTTCGTCGAGGATCAGGTGCATGATCCTGGTATCGCGTGAGTCCTCGGCATACGGCGGCTTCAGGCTCACCGAGGCCTTGATCAGCTCACTCAACAGCGGCGAAACCGTCACCGTCTTCGGCTCGGCTGGCAGGTTCGGGAAGCTGTCCGGGCGCACGAACACGCTGCGCATCTTCAACGTGCCCACGCATCGCAGCGAATGGACTTGCCCGCACGGCATCCAGAAGCCACGGTTGGGTGGCACCGTCCATTGATTCAGCGCCGAATACACCACCATCACCCCGCCAATGGCATAGAGCAGTTGATGCTTGTTGTGGCTGTGTTCCGGGATCACCCAGTTTTCCGGATAATCGGTGGCCGAGCTGATGACGGCCCAATCGCCTTCATCGATCTCTTGGAGAAATTTGTCTAGGGATTTGATTGTTTCGCCCTTTTTGCGATGGTTTATGCCCGAATTTCGCGAGACAGGCATTTTCTTCGAATTTAGCATAGCTTTCGAAACAATTAGAAATGGCTGCCAGCTAAAGTACTGTCTGCCCCTGTTCGCTGCCTTGTATGGAATGCCCGCATGTCGAGCCTCACCGCGACACCCGCCGCTGCCACCACGACACCCCAGGTAAGCCCTCTGGTCATGCGCGTCCTCGGCGCCTGCGCCCTGGCGCATATGATCAATGACCTGATCCAGGCCGTACTGCCGTCGATCTACCCGATGCTCAAGGCCAACTACGGCCTGAGCTTCACCCAGGTCGGCCTGATCACCCTGACCTTCCAGTTGACTGCCTCCCTGCTGCAACCGTGGATCGGCTATCACACCGACCGCCACCCCAAGCCCTGGCTGTTGCCGGCGGGCATGGTGTGCACCTTGATCGGTATTTTGATGCTGGCGTTTGTCGGCAACTTCCCGGCGATTCTGCTCGCGGCGGGGCTGGTGGGTGTCGGCTCGTCGACCTTCCACCCGGAAACCTCGCGGGTCGCACGCCTGGCGTCCGGTGGGCGCTATGGCCTGGCGCAGTCGACCTTCCAGGTCGGCGGCAACACCGGCAGCGCGTTCGGCCCTTTGCTGGCGGCAGCGATCATCATTCCCTACGGCCAGACCCATATCGCCTGGTTCGGCCTGTTTGCGGTGTTCGCGATCCTGGTGCTGTATGGCTTGAGCCGCTGGTACCGTCACCATCTCAATCTGTTCAAGCTCAAGCAGGGCAGCCAGGCGACCCATGGCTTGTCCAAAGGCCGCGTGACTTTCGCCCTGGTGGTTCTGGCCGTGCTGGTGTTCTCCAAGTATTGGTACATGACCAGCCTGACCAGCTACTTCACCTTCTACCTGATTGAAAAATTCCAGCTGTCGGTGGCCAGCTCCCAGATGTACCTGTTCCTGTTCCTTGGCGCGGTGGCGGTCGGCACCTTCGCCGGGGGCCCGATCGGCGACAAGATCGGCCGCAAGAAAGTCATCTGGTTCTCGATCCTCGGCGCCGCGCCGTTCACCCTCGCCCTGCCCTACGTCGACCTGTTCTGGACCGCCGTACTCAGCGTGGTCATCGGTTTCATCATCGCCTCGGCGTTCTCGGCCATTGTGGTGTTTGCCCAGGAACTGGTGCCGGGCAACGTGGGCATGATCGCTGGGATATTCTTCGGCCTGATGTTCGGTTTCAGCGGGATTGGCGCGGCGTTGCTGGGGTTGCTTGCCGATAACCACGGGATCGAATACGTCTACAAACTGTGCTCGTTCTTGCCGTTGGTGGGCATCTTGACGGTACTGCTGCCTTCGACCAAAGGCGTTTGAACGAAGGCAGGTGAGTATTTACCTGATCAAACTGTGGGAGGGACTTGCGCCCGGTAAGCATAGGTATCTTCACAACTTTGGTGCGACGCCGAAACTGTGGGAGGGGGCTTGCTCCCGATGGCGGCCTCAGGGCCGATCAGGATGCTGGGTCAGACTGAGTACATATCCGTTATTTGGGTAACGGCCACTATTGGTCCCGCTCTTACAGCGGCTCACTTTTGAAAAGCGCAAAATTAAGCAAAACGCTCTTGCCCCACCACTCGGCACCTCGCTTAGGCTCGGTGTGCCCG